>JAGBFU010000049.1 GCA_017936285.1 Marinifilaceae bacterium
AGATTTGCTTAGGAATTAGGAATAAGCCCCCTTATTAGCGAAAGCAAGCGTAGCGCGCTGAGCGAAGGGGGTTTGGGGGTTGGTAGACAACAAATTAAAGCAAATCCACAAGATTACAAGTATAGAAAACATTGCCTGACAGATAGCATATAAAGGTATAGATAAGATTTGCGCAGATTTGCTTAGTAATTAGGAATAAGCCCCCTTATTAGCGAAAGCGAGCGTAGCGCGCTGAGCTAATAGGGGGGTGTTTTATAGTGAGGAGAGGTTGATTAATTCGAATGTAGGTTGGATTGAGGGCGGTGTTGCAATTGCGCATATATGATTGTGAGCGAGGTTGCAATATGTTATGTTTGCCAGAGAGCTGACCCTGCTACCAAGAGTATCGGTATTTATACCGCTTCCGATAAGTTTGCTGAAGGCCTCTTTTGCAGTCCATAGTTCGAAGAATGTGCGATTATATTGCTCGTCGCTGATGCATGAGTTGAGAATCTCTTTCTCGTCAGGATGGAAGTAGCGTTCTGCGACATTTTTGCGTCCATTACGCAGCAACTCAATGTCAATACCTATATCAAAGTTAGCGGTTGCACATACCCACATATCACGAGTGTGCGATATGCTGATGTATGCGTCTTCGCCCGATAATGACTTTATCAGGGGTTTGCCATGTTCGTTTCTGGCAATTGAATATTGGCTTTGGGCGAGGTTAAAGCTTGCTTCTATGATGCGTGGTAGGTAGAGCTTTTTGGTTGTGTCGGTTACCTCGCTTTTGCTCAATCCTTTGTAGTCAGAGGTGGCAATATTCAGGAAAAAAATGGTTATTTTCTCTTTCATACGGGGCAAAGATACCCTTTTTAATTTTTTTTTGAGAGAAAATGCTGAAGAATCTTGGAATATTTAAGCAATATTAATAACTTTACCCTTCGAAAGTAGCATGAACAACAATATCTAATAAAAATAACAAAATGGAAGTTAAAAAGACACCGAAAGCCGATCTTCAAAATAAGAGAGGATTGTTCCTTGAGATAGGATTGGCTGTGGCATTGGCTTGCACCCTTTTTGCTTTCGAGTACAGTACAAAGGCTGAGGAGAAGAAAGAGTTGCAGGCTCCGATGGAAGAGCAGGTTGAGGAGGAGATCATTCAGATTACCTTCCAGAACCTAAAACCGCCCCCACCACCACCTCCAACTCCAAAGTTGACAGACTTGATGGAGATTGTTGAGGATGACTCACAGATTGATGAAGAGTTGGAGATTGAGGATGTTGACGATATGTCCGAGGTTCAGGAGGAGGTTGATTACGAGGATTACGGAGATTACGGTGATGAGTACTCTGACGAGGAGGAGATCTATCAGTTCGTTGAGGAGATGCCTTCTTTCCCTGGAGGAGACTTGCAGAAGTGGTTGCAGAAGCAGGCTCGTTACCCAATGTCAGCATTGGAGAACGGAATTTCCGGTAAGGTTTATGTTCAGTTCGTGATTGAGAAGGATGGATCTGTAACTCAGGTTCAGGTTATCCGTAGCGTTGACCGCGATTTGGACAACGAGGCTTTGCGTGTAGTTAAGTCTATGCCTAAGTGGAAACCTGGTAGACAGCAGGATAAGGCAGTACGTGTTAAGTATACCGTACCTGTTAACTTCCAGATGCAGAACAGATAATCTTGAATTATACAATATGATGATAAGGGCTGCCAAATAGTTTTTTGGTAGCCCTTTTCTTGAAAATATCACTATGGAGCAGGAGTTTGATAAAGGAGTTAAACAAGATAAGGTAGAGAAGAAGGATAAGTATTACTATACCAAGCGCGAAGAGGAGAAGGCGGTGCTTGTGGGTATTACCCGTATGCACGAAGGTGTTGATGCCACCAAGATGCAGGAGTATCTTGATGAGTTGGCATTTTTGGCCGAGACTGCCGGAGCCAAGACGGTGAAGGTCTTTACCCAAAAGATGGATAAGCCAATCCAGAGTACCTTTATTGGAAAGGGTAAACTGGAGGAGATTCGTGCATGGATTGAGGAGAATCCTGTCGATATGGTTATCTTTGACGATGATTTGTCGCCAACTCAGCTTCGTAATATTGAGGATACTTTCAAGCGTTGTGTTAAGGTGCTTGACCGTACCAATCTGATTCTTGATATTTTTGCGAGCAGAGCAAGAACTGCTCATGCCAAGACCCAGGTTGAGCTTGCGCAGTATCAGTATCTGTTGCCAAGATTGGCAGGTATGTGGACTCACCTTGAGCGTCAGAAGGGTGGTATTGGATTGCGTGGTCCCGGAGAGCGTGAGATTGAGACTGACCGCCGTATTATTCGTGATAAGATTGCCCGTTTGCGCGAGGAGCTTGATGGCATAGATAAGCAGAAGGTTATTCAGCGTAAGAATAGGGGTAAGCTGGTGCGAGTTGCCCTTGTGGGCTATACCAATGTGGGTAAGTCAACATTGATGAATTTGTTGAGCAAGTCTGAGGTGTTTGCAGAAAATAAGTTGTTTGCGACTCTTGATACAACTGTAAGAAAGATTGCTATTAAGAATGTACCTTTCCTTTTAGCTGATACAGTAGGTTTTATCCGTAAGTTGCCTCACCATCTGGTTGAATCGTTCAAGTCAACTCTTGACGAGGTGCGCGAGGCCGATGTTGTGCTTCATGTTGTGGATATTTCACATCCGCAGTTTGAGGATCAGATGACTGTTGTTAATGCAACTCTTGCAGAGTTGGTTAAGATGCAGAAACCTACTATTGTGGTGTTTAATAAGATTGATGCATTTAAGTACGAGGTTAAGGCCGAGGATGATTTAACTCCAAAGGAGCGTTGTAACTATTCGCTTGAGGATTTGAAGCAGATGTGGATGAATAAGCAGCCGGGAGTGCAGGCTGTTTATATCTCTGCTGCGAATCGTGAGAATATAGAGGAGTTGAAGGATGTGTTGTATGAGACCGTGAAGGAGATTCATTCGGCTCGATTCCCCTATAACGATTTTTATTATTCGGATTACACAGAATCCGAATAATAAAAATCGTGTTACGATTACTTGTCTTACCAACCCCCGACCCCTTCGCCTTATTCGCTATGCTCATTACGGCTAATAAGGGGCGTTCGGATTACACAGAATCCGAATAATAAAAATCGTGTTACGATTACTTGTCTTACCAACCCCCGACCCCCATTAAGCTGCCTTCGGCATCTTCTACTTCTCGCGGCTCAGCATAGTGCAAATAAATTTGCCCTCTGAGTTCGCTCCGCAGCGTCGGTTCACTCAACTCCACTTCGTTACGTTTTTGTTAATAAGGGGGCTTTACTCGCTGACGCTCATTAACTCCTAACTCCTCACTCCTAACAAAAAAAACTCCCCGAAGGGAGTTTTTTATCTCTCAGCTGCAGCAGCGTCGGCAGCCTCTTTTGCTCGAAGAGCGCGTTTACGCTCGGTTTCGTCAAGAAGGATTTTTCTTAGTCGCATAGATTTTGGAGTAACCTCTACGTATTCATCCTCTTGAATATATTCAAGTGCCTCCTCAAGGCTGAAGTGCTTTGCCGGAGCAATATTTACCTTCTCGTCAGAGCCGCTTGCACGCATGTTGGTCAATTTCTTTGATTTTCCAACGTTGATTACTATATCCTCTGAGCGAGTGCTCTCGCCAATTACTTGTCCAGCATATACCTCTTCGCCCGGCTCAATAAAGAAACGTCCGCGATCCTGAAGTTTGTTGATAGCGTAGGCATAGGTGTCACCGGTCTCCATGGCAATAAGTGAACCATTGGTACGCATTGCAATCTCGCCACGATATGGCTCAAACTCCTTAAGGTTATGTGCCATAATGGCCTCGCCCTGTGTTGCTGTCAATAGGTTTGAACGAAGTCCGATAATTCCACGTGATGGGATTTCAAAGTCAAGGTGTACGCGATCACCGATGGTCTCCATATTAATCATATTTCCTTTGCGGTTCGCAACCATCTCAATGGCCTTGCCCGAGAACTCTTCAGGTACGTCAATAGTCAACATCTCAATAGGCTCGCACTGCTCCCCATTTATCTCTTTGATGATTACCTTTGGCTGACCTACCTGTAGCTCATAGCCCTCGCGGCGCATTGTTTCGATAAGTACGCTCAAATGAAGAACGCCTCGGCCGTAAACAATGAATGAGTCGGCTGTCTGACCGGGTTGTACGCGAAGGGCAAGGTTCTTCTCCAATTCACGCTCCAGACGATCTTTGATGTGGCGCGATGTTACATATTTACCGTCGCGTCCGAAGAATGGAGAGTTGTTGATGGTGAAGAGCATACTCATGGTTGGCTCGTCGATGCTGATTGGCGGAAGTGGTTCAGGGTTTTCGTAGTCGGCAATGGTATCGCCAATCTCGAAGCCCTCAATTCCGAGCAGGGCACATATCTCGCCGGCATGTACCTCGTCAACTCGCTCTTTGCCCATTCCCTCGAAGAGCATGATATCTTTGATTTTAGTCTTTACCATTGCACCGTCGCGCTTGCACAGGGTTACGTTCTGTCCGGCTTTCAGCGAGCCTCTGGTTATTTTTCCAATGGCAATTCGACCGACAAATGATGAGTACTCTAACGATGTTACCAGCATTTGTGGGGTACCCTCGGCTGTTTCAGGCTCCGGAATCTCCTCAATGATGGTGTCCAGAAGTGTTGTAATGTCGGTGGTTGGTTTGTTGTAGTCCAGTGACATCCATCCGTTTTTGGCACTTCCGTAGATGGTTTTGAAGTCAAGTTGCTCCTCGGTTGCACCTAAGTTGAACATCAGGTCGAATACCTGCTCCTGTACGTAGTCGGGGCGGCAGTTGGGCTTGTCGATTTTGTTGATTACCACAACTGCTTTTTTGCCGAGTGAAAGAGCCTTTTGCAGTACAAAACGTGTCTGAGGCATGGTTCCCTCAAAGGCGTCTACAAGCAGTAGTACGCCATCGCACATGTTCAGTACGCGCTCTACCTCGCCACCAAAGTCGGAGTGACCCGGGGTGTCAATAATGTTTATCTTGTAGTCTTTATAGCGAACAGAGACGTTCTTGGATACAATGGTAATTCCACGCTCTCGCTCCTGATCGTTGTTGTCAAGTAGTAACTCGCCTAGAGGCTTCTCATTATCACGAAAGGTTCTTCCCTGAAGAATCATTTTGTCAACCAATGTGGTTTTTCCGTGGTCAACGTGTGCAATAATTGCAATGTTTCTTAATTTACGCATACAAAATAACTATAATCACCCGCAAAATTACTACAATTTCAATATTTTCCCTAATTTTGCTAGGTTAAATGGAGTATGATTTTTAATAAAAGCAGAAGATATGGAGAGTAAGCTTATAATTTATAATACAATGTCTCGAAAAAAGGAGCTTTTCGAGCCGTTGAACGCACCTTTTGTGGGTATGTATGTGTGCGGTCCTACAGTTTATGGAGATGCACACCTGGGACATGCTCGTCCGGCAATTACTTTTGATTTGGTTTTCCGTTATCTTACCTATCTTGGATATAAAGTAAGATATGTGAGAAATATTACCGATGTGGGCCACCTTGTGAACGATGCTGACGAGGGCGAGGATAAGATTCAGAAGAAGGCTCGTCTGGAGCAGCTTGAGCCTATGGAGGTGGTACAGTTCTATACAAACCGTTTCCATAAGAATATGGAGCAGTTGAATACATTGTCTCCAAGTATCGAGCCTCACGCATCCGGCCATATCATTGAGCAACAGGCTTTGGTTCAGAAGATTATTGATAATGGTTTTGCCTATGAGAGCGATGGCAGTATCTATTTCGATGTGAATGCCTATAACAAGAAGTATTCATACGGTAAGCTGTCAGGAAGAAAGGTTGAGGAGCTTTTTGCGAATACCCGTCAGCTGGATGGTCAGAGCGAGAAGCGTAATCCTGCCGATTTTGCTTTGTGGAAGAAGGCAGCTCCCGAGCATATCATGCACTGGCCCTCACCATGGAGCGAGGGTTTCCCGGGATGGCATCTGGAGTGTAGCTGTATGAGCCAGAAGTATCTGGGCGATACTTTTGATATTCACGGAGGAGGTCTGGATTTGCAGTTCCCACACCATGAGTGCGAGATTGCTCAGAGTACAGCAGCGTATGGACACGAGGCTGTAAAATATTGGATGCATAACAATATGGTTACAGTGAATGGTCAGAAGATGGGTAAGTCGTTGGGTAATTTCATTACACTTGACCAGCTCTTTAATGGAGGTGCCGAGATTCTGGAGCAACCATACTCGCCAATGACTGTCCGTTTCTTTATTTTACAGGCTCATTATCGCAGTCCGCTTGATTTTTCGAACGAGGCCTTGAAGGCATCGGAGAAGGGGTATGAGCGTCTTATGGCGGCTGTCGAGGCTTTGAAGAAGATTAAGGTAAGTTCAACCAATACAGTGAACGTAAAGGAGTTGAGCGATAAGTGTTTCGAGGCTTTGAACGATGACTTGAATACACCGATACTTATCTCACATCTGTTTGATGGAGTTAGAATCATTAATTCTGTAGTTGCGGGAACCGAGAAGATAGATGCTGAGAATCTTGCGGCATTGACCAAGTTGTATAATGATCTGGTATTTGACGTTTTGGGATTGTTGCCGTTGACTGAGAGTGGCGGTTCCGAGCACGAGGCTTTGGACAAGGTTATCGGTATGGTTGCTGACATCAGAGCCGAGGCTAAGCGCAATAAGGATTGGGCTACAGCCGACAAGATTCGAGATGAGTTGAAGGGTGCAGGAATTCTGCTGAAAGATACTAAGGATGGCTATGAGTGGAGTTTGGAGCAGTAGGAGTGTTGTGGTAACACTTGTATCGCTTGTTGTCTCTCTTATGGCCTGTGCCGGGGGTAAGAAGAGTACCGAAAGTGCCGGGGGCGAGGGTGCATCTGCACCCCTCTCCTCCGGTTCTCGTTTGGTTTCCGGAGTGAAGATTGAGTCTCCTAAACGTAATACAACAATCTCGACCGGCAAGACGCTCAGAGTGGAGTGGAGTGATAGTTATGCACAGAGGACCGATTCGCTTCAGCTTATCTATGATAACAGATTGGTAAAGACCTTTACTCTGGGCGATTCTCTTTACGATATTGTGGTCGATAAGGGTGTTGGAGTTCGAAATGTAAAGGTGCAGGCTTTTTATGCCGATGGCAATACCTCGGTTGCTGTTGTACCGATTACTGTGCTTCCGGATGCTCCAAAAAGGTTGACCTATAAGGTGCTGGCTACCCGAAAGCATGACAAGGGCTCATTTACCCAGGGGTTGTATTACAAGGATGGTTTTCTGTACGAGGGGACCGGTCAGTATGGGTCGTCGGCGCTTATGAAGGTTGAGCCCTCGACCGGAAAGATTGTAACAAGTATCGCCTTGAAGGATAGCTATTTCGGTGAGGGAATAGCAGAACTTGGTGGAGAGGTATTCCAGCTTACCTGGATGAATGGGCTTTGTTTGGTTTATGATGCCAAAACCATGAGTTACAGTAAGGAGTATGCTTATGGCTCACAGGGCTGGGGCCTGACTACCGATGGTAAGGAGTTGATTATGAGCGATGGCTCGAATAAGTTGACCATTCTTGACCCTCGTAATTTCCAGCCGTTGCGACAGATTCAGGTTTATGATAATCAGGGGGCTGTGGAGCAGTTGAATGAACTGGAGTATGTCGATGGGCTGGTGTGGGCAAATGTATGGCAGAGTGATCGGATTGTTGCAATCTCGATGGAGAGTGGCGCAGTTGTTGCCGATCTGGATTTGTCAAAGTTGCTCTCTGATGCTGACAGGCGAGGCCTTGATACCATAGATCACGTTTTGAATGGTATTGCATGGGATAAGGAGCGAAATGTTTTCTTTGTGACCGGTAAATGCTGGCCAAAACTTTTTGAGATTCATATTAATAGATAGTGTTATGGTAAATGTCAGGATAGAGGAGTCGTGGCGTGAACTTCTTGCCGAGGAGTTCGCTATGGATTATTTTAAGAGATTGACCGATTTTGTTCGTGATGAGTATGCGCGCGGTAAGCGAATCTATCCTGCGGGCCGGAGTATCTTTAATGCTTTTGACCGGTGTCCTGTTGATAAGGTGAAGGTTGTGATTTTAGGGCAGGATCCATACCATGAAGAGGGGCAGGCGCATGGCTTGTGCTTCTCTGTACCAGAAGGGATTACCCCTCCGCCCTCGCTCGTGAATATCTTTAAGGAGATTAAGGCAGATTTGGGTAAGGAGATCCCTGCCAGTGGGAATTTGGAGAGATGGGCAGATCAGGGAGTACTGCTGCTTAATGCGACCCTGACGGTGGAGGCACATAAGGCCGGCTCGCACCAGAAACGTGGTTGGGAGCAGTTTACCGATGCCGTTATCAGACGACTGGCAGCAAGGCGAAATAACCTTGTCTTTATGTTGTGGGGCTCCTATGCCCAAAAGAAGGGGGCATTTATTGATGCCTCGCATAATCTGGTGTTGAAGAGCGTTCATCCATCTCCGTTGTCGGCAAACAGAGGCGGATGGTTTGGTAATCACCATTTTAGCAAGGCAAATGAGTATCTTGTGTCGATAGGCAAGGAGCCTATTGACTGGTGATGATACCTCCGCCAAGTACGTCGCCATCGGGAGAGTAGAACAAGGCGCTCTGCCCAGGAGTTACCGAGTCAATAGGTGAGTCAAGTTCTACCATGATTTTTGTTCCATCCCCAATGGGGTGCAGGGTGGCATTGACACCTCGGCTTCTGTAGCGTATTTTGGCGATAACTCTCATACCCTCCTCAAAACACTCTGATTTTACAGGATTCAGCTCCGATACGATAAATTGCGATGAGAATACCTCGCTTCGAGGACCAAGGGTGACTTGATTCTTCTCGGGGTCGATTTTCAAAACAAACATCGGTTCGCCCAGTGCAATTCCCAGTTTTTTTCTCTGTCCTATAGTGTAGCGGGGGAATCCGCAGTGTTTTCCTAAAACCTTGCCTTCGCGGTTTATATACTCTCCGGGGCCAAATCTCTCTGAAAAGTTGGGGACGTTCGCCTCAAGGAAATTTCTGTAGTTGTCGTCGGGGACAAAGCATATCTCCTGACTTTCACGCTTTTCAGAGACCTTTACGAATCCCTGCTCGGCGGCAATGGCGCGTGCCTGGGGTTTTGTGTAGTCTCCCAACGGGAAGAGGGTACGTGCGAGTTGCTCCTGTGTAAGCATCCAAAGGAAGTAACTCTGATCCTTGGTTGAGTCCTCGCCCATCTTTATAAAGTAACGCCCATTATCAAAGCCAATCTTTGCATAGTGGCCGGTGGCTATGTATTTGCATCCTAAGCGGTCAGCCTCGTCGAGAAGTTTGCCCCATTTAATAAAGCGGTTGCAACGTGTACATGGGTTGGGGGTTCTGCCGTGCAGGTACTCATCTATGAAGTTATCAACAACAGAAGTTTTGAATTCGGGGCGGAAATCCATTATGTGGTGTTCGAAACCAAGGACATTTGCAATCTCTTTGGCTTCAAAGAGCGAGTTTACGCTACAGCATCCCTTCTCTTTCTCCATGCACCCTTCTGCAATGGAGTCGTACACTCTGTATGTTGCCCCTACAAGTTCATACCCCTGCTGAAGCAGAAGAATTGCTGCTGCGGTGCTGTCAACACCACCGCTCATTGCCATAAGTACACGCTCCTTTTTCATAAATCCTCTTTATTTTTTTCTGCAATCGCAAAGTTACTCCAAAAATTGTTATCTTCGCACAATTAAATATATTCTTATCAGTTATGACTATTCAAGAGATGCAGGAGCGAATAGCTCAATTGAAAAAAGAGAAGAATGCCGTAATTTTGGCTCACTACTATACTCGTCCAGAGGTTCAGGATGTTGCTGATTATCTGGGAGATTCGTTGGGGTTGTCTCAGGAGGCAGGTAAAACGGATGCAGATATAATTCTCTTTTGCGGAGTTCACTTTATGGCCGAGACAGCGGCTATTATCTCGCCCGATAAGAGGGTTCTGACTCCGGTTTTGGGTGCCGGTTGCTCATTGGCAGAGGCGATTACGGGATATGAATTGAAGAGGTGGAAGGAGGAGCATCCTGATGGTTTGGTGGTAAGTTATGTGAATACTACTGCCGATACAAAGGCATATACTGATGTATGCTGTACCTCGGCCAATGCTCTTGAGGTGGTAAAGGCACTGCCCGAGGATAAGGAGATACTTTTTGTACCCGATTCCCATCTTGGAGCCTGGATTCAGAAGGTTACCGGCAGGGAGATGACATTATGGGATGGTCACTGTTGTGTTCATCATATTGTGGATGGCGAGATGGTAATCGAGGCTGCCAATAAATATCCCGAGGCTGATATTCTGATTCATCCCGAGAGTATATGTTCATCTGACGAGAGGGTTTTGAATATGCCTAATGCCTATTTCTACTCGACAGCAGGAATGGTTAAACATGCAAAAGAGTCGCCGAAACGACAATTTGTTATTGCAACAGAGTTGGGAACTATCCATAAATTACAGCAGGATAGTCCGGATAAAGAGTTTATTCCGATCAGCGAGCGATTGATTTGTGCCCAGATGAAGAAGGTTACTCTGGAGGGTGTGTTAGAGGCTCTTGAGAAGGAGCAGTATGTTGTGAAGATTGACGAGCCAATGCGTAGTGATGCAGTGAAGTCAATAGATGCAATGCTTAAACTTTAAACAGTTTCTAAGAATTACCTGGGTTTATGAGATATAAAAAAAACGAGGCAGGCCATTCGGTCTGCCTCGTTGCTTTGTAATAAGGTGTAGATTAGTCGCACTTAACTGAGTTTGCACTACCCAATACATTGGTGATCTTGTGCATGTACAACTTCTTCAACTCCTCACGAGCAGGACCCAAATATTTACGAGGATCGAACTCTGCAGGCTTCTCCATGATAACCTGACGAACAGCAGCTGTCATAGCCAAACGACCGTCAGAATCGATGTTGATCTTACAAACAGCAGACTTAGATGCTCTGCTCAACTGCTCCTCAGGAATACCTACTGCATCCTTCAACTGACCGCCATAGTGGTTGATCTGTGCAACATAGTTCTGTGGAACTGATGATGAACCGTGAAGAACGATTGGGAATCCAGGAAGTTTCTCCTCGATCTCTTTAAGGATGTCGAAACGCAATGGAGGTGGGATCAAAATACCATTCTCGTCGCGTGTGCACTGAGCCGGTGTAAACTTAACAGCACCGTGTGAAGTTCCGATAGAGATAGCCAATGAATCAACTCCGGTCTTTGTAACGAAGTCGATTACCTCCTCTGGACGAGTGTAGTGTGATTGCTCTGCAACAACATCATCCTCAACTCCTGCCAATACTCCAAGCTCTCCCTCTACAGTTACATCGTGAGCGTGTGCATACTCAACAACCTGACGAGTCAATGCAACGTTCTCATCATATGGAAGGTGAGAACCATCGATCATAACAGAAGAGAATCCTGAATCGATACAGCTCTTACACAACTCGAAAGAGTTACCGTGGTCCAGGTGAAGAACGATTGGAACTGCACAACCCAACTCCTTTGCATACTCTACAGCTCCCTGAGCCATATAACGCAACAAGGTAGAGCTTGCGTAGTTACGAGCACCTGCAGAAACCTGCAAGATAACCGGTGATTTGCACTCTACGGCAGCAGCTACGATAGACTGCATCTGCTCCATGTTGTTGAAGTTGAATGCTCCAATAGCATAGTTACCTGCCATAGCATCCTTGAACATCTCTTTGGTGTTAACCAATCCTAAATCTTTGTAATTTACCATAACACTTTGTGTATTTCGAAGTTATTTGTATTTTCCGTCCCCAAAATTAGTGAAAAAAGATAAAAAAGTACATATAACTATGATTTTTTTCTTGCAAGTAGTGTACAAATTGAAAAATTAACTATACCTTTGCCTTTAAGATTGCTTAATGACAAGTGTCCCCGTTTCTTTGCAAACGATTTCACTTGCTATTAATAAGGTCTGAAAAGATTTTTTTTTAATTAATATTGTTTAACTAAAAACATTAAGAACATGAAGAAAAGAATGTGGTTGTGGTGTATGATCGCCGCAGTAGGATTGGCATTCAACGTTGCATGTAGCGACGATGATGAGGATGTGACTCCAGAGCCTTCTCAGTCTCAGCCAGGAGATACTCAAAAGCCTCCTGTAGTTGTTGTAGTTGATACAATGGAGGTATTGACTTCAGAGATTGAGGTTGTTGCAGAGGGTCAGGAGATCTCTTTCGTAACACGTACAAACGTTGAGTATGAGGTTGCTGCAGATGCAGAGTGGATTACTGTAACAAGCACAGGTCGTGCTTTGACAGCTGATTACACTGTTACTGCTACTGTTGCTGCTAATGAGGGTGAGGCTCGTGAGGGTAACATCACTGTTACTTTCAAGGATGAGGCTAACACAGCTAAGACTGTAGTTGTTAAGCAGGCTGCTTATCAAGCACCTGAGGACTCGCCCGTTCCTCCAGTAGCTGAGTATGAGACAGTTACAGTATCTTTGGAGATTTATCCTGGTGCAGCTGCACAGGAGGTAATTGTTCCAGAGGATATGGCTGTTGCTCTTGGTGTTGCTGACTTGGCAGCTGCTCTTGCTGACGGTACCGTTACATACGCTGGATTGAACGCAGACGGTTCTGTTTACACAGCAGAGGATGGAACTGTTCCTCCATTTACAACCAATGGCCCTTACGGACACTGGTACAACTCTGAGTATAACCCAATCGTTTGGGCAACTCCAGATCCAAACGGAACAGGTGCTGTTCGTTTCGCATTCCTTGAGGGAGACGGTGTAACTTATAGCCTTGGATTTGACAATTCTGGTGCATTTGTAGCAGGAGATTCTTATGCAATTGCAGGTTTGTACACAAACGGCGATACAAAGATTAAGTTCGAGGTTGTATTCAACGTAGTTGAGGCCCCTGCAAGCGAGTTCGTAGCTCCAGAGGCTGACTACACTGTAAATATCGACGTTGTTCAGGATAATGCATGGGGTGCTACACACATCTCATTGGATGGAACAGATGTAACCGGAGCCGGTGCTTACGCTGATGCTAAAAAGTATGTTACTCCAGTAGTTGATTGGAGCGAGGATATCACCTCTCTAATTGAGGCAGGTCTATCTATCGAGGACGGTTCACTTGAGGAGTACCTTGCAGGTGGTGAGGTTCTAATGGGAGCTTACAACAACATGAACGAGTTCCAGGATTGCTATAGCGTTCACTCATCTAACACCTTCTTCTGGTTTGCTGCTGAGGGTTCTGCAGAGCCTGCATATGGCGGTATGGCATGTATCGACAACTTGGGAACAGGTTCAGGTGCTGCTGATTTGACAGGAACAACATGTTTGATGCCAAACCAGGCTGTTGTTGGCGAGACATATCCTACATACATTGTATTTAAGACAAATAATTCTGATGGTTATTTGGATTACGATGCAGAGTTCGTAGTATTGGTAAACATGACAGCTGTTGCAGTTCCTGAGCAAATTGCACTTCCTGAATTTACAGTAGCAGGAACATATGATAAGAGTTTCGATGTTATTTACGCTGCAGATTACGCAGTTTGTTCAGACTTCTCACTTGAGTCTGAGTGGACTGACATTACAACTCTTATCGGAGCAACTCCAGATGTATTCTTGATCAGCGCTCTTGACGAGAATTTGGAGCCAACATTTGTTGACGCATTCACAGGTTTGGGTGGAACATCTCCTGACGGTTGGTTCAATGCAAATGGAGCTATCGGTTGGGGAGCAGACGCCCTATACTGCATGAAGCCACAGGCTGATGGAACATTTGCTTCTCATTGTTGTATGCCTGTTGATGCTCCTGCAAGTGCGACAGCAGTTGCAACATTCCGTTATGCAAGTACAGAGACACAAAAGTGTGTTGACGTCACAATTACAGTTAATATCACTGTTGAGTAATCTGCATAACAAAGGAGATTTAAAACAACACGAGGGCGGCCATTTGGTCGCCCTCGCTTTATCTGCTAATATTGAAAATAAGTTCATTAAACACTCATTAGTTCAGATTCTGCCTTGTGAACGAAGTCAACATCGATTCCAGCTTTGGCACGATTGAATTTAGCTTGAATCTTATCAAGGCACAAATTACCTATACTACCCTCATGAGTGTGGTGAATAGGACGAACCGCATTCTTGGTATATTCGCCATTCTGAACCTTCATACCGACAATTTTGTACGCCTCGCGGAATGGTACTCCCGCAGCCACCATATCATTTACATCCTCAACGGTAAACAGATAATTATATCTCTCATCGCTGAAAATATCGGTATTAACCTCCATTACATTAAAGACATCGCCCGCAATGTGCAGACAATCATTTAACTCCTTGAATGCAGGCATAAATATCTCCTTGGTCAACTGCATATCACGGAAATATCCCGATGGCAGATTTCCACAAACCATGGACATCTGATATGGAAGCGACTGCAAGCGATTACACTTTGCACGCATCAACTCAAAAATATCGGGATTCTTTTTATGAGGCATAATACTTGATCCTGTGGTATATCTGTCCGGCAAATGCACAAAACCAAAATTTCCACAAGCATACAGACATATATCATAAGCCATCCTGCCCAAAGTCTGAGCGATGGAACCGACAGCATACAAAACATTCTTCTCACACTTACCACGTTGCATCTGAGCATAAACAGAGTTATATGCCAAATCGCGGAAACCAAGCAGTTCTGTTGTCATGGTTCTGTTCAAAGGAACCGATGAACCATAACCCGCTCCTGAACCCAATGGATTGGTATTCACCATATCATATGCAGCCTTCAATTGCAAAATATCATCGGCAAGACTCTCGGCATAAGCACTGAACCACATTCCGAATGATGATGGCATTGCTATCTGCAAATGGGTATATCCGGGAAGCATCACATCTTTATACTGCTCAGCCTTCTGAATCATTATATCGAAAAGCCCCTCAACATTCTGCAGAATGGTAAATATCTCCTCACGGGTATAGAGTTTCAAATCTACCAAGACCTGATCATTACGTGAACGGCCAGTATGTATCTTCTTGCCAGCCTCGCCATACCACTCTGTAAGCATAAACTCAATCTGCGAGTGAACATCTTCGACACCCTCATCAATAACAAATGTTCCGTCAAGCACCATACGATATATGCAACGCAACCCCTCTTCAAGCTGCTCCAGCTCAGTGTCATTAATCAACCCTATGCTATGAAGCATCTTTGCCTGAGCCATATTACCCAGAACATCCGCCTTAGCCAGATAAACATCCAACTCTCTGTCTCTACCAACGGTAAACTCCTCGGTAAATTTATCAATGTCGTAACCCTTATCCCAAAGTTTCATACTATGCTATATTTTCAATCCATCAAGAATCCTGATATACTGCTCAATGGCTTGTTCAATTTCACTTATGTAAATACATTCATTTGCGGTATGGCTGCGTGAACTCTGTCCCGGACCAATTTTAAGAGTAGGGAAGTTCATCGCCGTCTGATTCGATGTTGTCGGTGAGCCAAACGGCTTCAACCCTAACTCTATGCACCTTGCCACCAACGGATGGCTACTATCGATATGCGATGAGTTGTGTTTGAATGAACGGGCCTTTACTTCACATTTTACGTTTCTCTGCACAATATCGAATATCTCACGATTTGTATAACAATCATTTATTCTGATATCAACCATAAAGGTACACTCCGCAGGGACAATATTGTGCAATGATCCTGCCTGAACTCCGGTTACACTCATCTTCACAGCTCCAAGTTCCTCAGACTCCTTGGGGAATTTGTAACTCTTAAACCACTCTATATCGGGCAAGGCCTCATATATGGCGTTAATACCCTCATTACGAGCTGCATGGCCCGCCTTTCCTGTCGCTTTGCAATCCAAGACCAACAATCCTCGCTCTGCAGTAGCCGGTTGCATCCCTGTCGGTTCTCCAACAATTGCGGCATCGATTTCGGGCAAGGCCTCAAGGGCTGCCCTAATACCATGCTCTCCCGTCACCTCCTCCTCGGTCGATGCCAGCCATATCAGATTGTATGGTTGCTCAACCTTATCAAGATGAAGAAACGTTGCAAGCAGAGAGACAACACTGCCACCGGTATCATTGCTACCCAATCCGATAATCTTACCATCCTCTTCAATAGGGGTGAAGGGATCGGTTTGCCATCCATCGGCAGGCTTTACTGTATCTATATGACCATCAAGCAATAGTGTCGGTTTATCACAACCCCAATGTTTGCTCTTAATCCATAAATTATGATGACAACGATTCACTTGATACCCAAGTCTCTCAATATAGCACTGCAACATATCTGCCACAGCTCCCTCATCTCTGCTAAGCGAAGGGATGGCAATCATCTGCTTTAAAAGTTCGACAGCCTCAATTGCATTCATAGCTCACTTCACAATAACGGTACCACCATCAAGATGGTCCGGATCGGTCAGACGAACTGCCGACACTCCCGAGTCGATTGTTTTAAAAGCATTCTCAAGTTTCGGGAGCATTCCGGAGTAAATTACTCCGCTCTCCTTTAGCTCTGCAAACTGCTCTCGGTTAATTGATGGGATAGCCGAGTTATCATCATCAATATCCATTAGCACTCCTGGCTTGTCGAAACAGAAAGTCAACTCCACCTCGTAACGCTCGGCAAGTGCCGATGCTACACCATTGGCAACACTATCCGCATTGGTATTCAACAGTTCACCCTCCTTGCTGAAGGTTATGGGTGAAAATACCGGCATAATACCCTTCTCAAGAAGCATTGCAACCATATCGCAATTTACGCTCTCGATATCGCCTACAAATCCCCAGTCAATATCCTTCACCGGACGCTTGTGCGACACTACAATACCCATATCGCAACCCGACACTCCGCAAGCATTCACTCCCCGCTTCTGCAACTCAGCCACAACTGTCTTGTTTGCCAGTCCGGCATACGCCATTACTGTAACCTTCAATGTCTCGGCATCGGTAATTCTGCGTCCCTCGTGCATCTTAACCTCAAGTCCAAGTTTCGTAGCCAATTGTCCTGCCAGAGTTCCTCCACCATGCACAAGTACGCAATTGGGATAAAATCTGGGTAGCTCATCACAGAGACGGTTTAACAACTCTGTATTTTCAATCAGTTTACCACCGATTTTTATAACCTTTATCTTCTTCATAGACCGGTTTTTAGAATCTCTTCATTGTGCCACGGAATGCCTCAAGGAATCTGTCGCACTCCTCGCGTGTGATTGTCAATGCCGGCAACAGACGCAAAGTATGTGTTCCTGCCATTCCGGTCAATACCCGGTACTCATTCAAAAGCACGCTTCTGAATTCACTCTGCGGCATTGGCAAATCGATACCAATCATCAATCCGCGTCCTCGCATCTCAACAATACGACTCTCCTTACTCAACTCGCTCATTAGATATGCTCCCTGTTCAGCAGCATTCTGTACCAGATTCTGGCTATTCATAACCTCCAAGACTGCCAATGCTGCAGCACAAGCCAAATGACTTCCGCCAAATGTTGTTCCAAGCATACCCTTTTTAGCCTCAATCTCGGGCTTAATCAATACTCCTGCCATTGGGAAACCATTACCAATTCCCTTAGCCATAGTAATCATATCTGGCTTAACTCCGCTCTGTTGGTGAGCAAAGAACAATCCGGTTCTGCCATATCCTGACTGAATCTCATCAAGGATAAGCATAGTTCCGGTTTCGTTGCACAACTCGCGCATCTTCAAAAGGTAATCATCATTTGGTACCTGAATACCACCAACTCCCTGAATACCCTCAATAAGCACAGCAGCATAACACTCCTTTCTCAACTCCTCCTCCAAAACAGCAACATCATTCATAGGGATAAATGTTACCTTCTGAGTTTTATTTACAGGAGCCTGAATTTTAGGATTATCGGTTGCAGCTACAGCCTGGCTGGTACGTCCGTGGAAAGCCGATTTCATAACCAGTACAGCATCGCGTCCGGTCTCGAACGAGGCGAGTTTCATGGCATTTTCATTGGCCTCCGCACCGCTATTGCACAGAAACAACTTATAATCGGGATAACCCGCTGTTTTGCACAGCAACTCAGCCAGTTCCACCTGCAATGGATTCTTTACTGCATTCGAATAGAAGCCTATCTTATTCAACTGCTCTGAAATTCTCTTCACATAGTGGGGATGAGAGTGACCGATAGAGATAACCGCATGGCCACCATAAAAATCGAAATACTCTGTACCATTTGCATCCCACAACAGCGAGCCCTGAGCCTTTACCGGCTCTACATCCAACAATCCGTAAACTTCAAACAGATTTGACATACCTATATAATTAGAAGTAGTTAGCTTTTAACATTAATCCGCAACACTCATCCAGACCGCACATAAGATTCATATTCTGCACAGCCTGGCCCGATGCTCCCTTCAGCAAATTATCAATAGTTGATGTAATAAGCAATTTATCTCCCTCCTTAGCCAGATGTATATAGCAGAAGTTGGTATTTACAACCTGCTTCATATATATTGCCTTATCACTCACGCAGACAAACGGGTGATTTGCATAATATTTCTTATACAACTCCTTAATCTCATCGAGCGATGCCTCGGTTCTTACAACTATATCTGAGAATATTCCACGGCTATGACATCCGCGCACAGGCACGAAAGCAATATCCGGCACTACAGCACCTCCGCTCTTTGCAAGAGTCTCACCAATCTCTGCCAAGTGCTGGTGTGTAAATATCTTGTAGTTTGACAAATTCGCGGTACGATTACTGAAGTGTGTGTCGGTAGTAGGCTTCTGGCCTGCACCTGTTGAACCTGTAATTCCGACAACAGTCACCTGCTCAGGAGCTAACCCTGCAGCAACCAATGGCAATAATCCCAACTCAATCGATGTTGCAAAACATCCCGGGTTTGCAATATGTTTTGCTTTTTTAATCTCCTCACGGCTAACCTCTGGCAAACCATACACAAAATCGCCTGCATCTTTTGCCAGGCGGAAGTCATTACCCAAATCAATAATCTTCACCTCCTCGGGAATAGAGTGACCCTCAAGATATGCCTGCGACACTCCATGTCCCATACACAAAAAGAGTATATCAATATCATTGAAATCAATCTCGGAGAAGTGCAAATCACACCACAAAAGATCGGCATGCACCGAAGAGACGTGCTCACCTGCATGGCTCTCACTGGCAATGTAGCGAATCTCAGCCTCAGGATGACATAACAACAAACGGGTCAACTCACCGGCTGTATAACCTGCTCCTCCTGCGATACCTATCTTTACCATAGATTCTTCTCCTCCTTATTAACTGCATTATATATCTTCAAAGGCATTCCATAGATATTGGTAAAGCCCTTTACATCATCGGCACTCCATGCACTGTTCTTCTCTCCATACTGAGCGAAATCAGAACTCATCAAATCATGCTCAGACTCAATTCCAACCAAATCAAAGTGGTATGGAGACAATCTGATTACAACCTTACCGCTTACATTGCGCTGGCTGCTATCAAGGAACTTCTCTATATCACGCATTACCGGCTCCTGATACATAGACTCGTGCATAAACATTCCGTACCATGTACCCATCTGGTCTTTCCAGTACTGCTGCCACTTTGTCAAAGTATGTTTCTCCAGCAACTCGTGACTCTTGATAATCAACATTGGAGCAGCGGCCTCGAATGCTACACGACCCTTAATTCCGATAATAGTATCACCAACGTGAGTATCACGACCAATTGCCCATGCAGCACCTATCTCCTCAATCTTCTGGATAGCCTTAACTCCGCACATAGCCTCGCCATTCACTGAACAGATCTCTCCATTCTTATAACCAAGCTCAAGCAACTCCTCGCCCTCATTCTTAAGCTGAGAAGGGAATGCAGAACCCGGAATATTTGTCAATGAGCACAAAGTCTCCTTTCCGCCAACAGAGGTTCCCCACAAACCCTTATTGATTGAGTATTCCATCTTCTTCCAATCAGAATCTACTCCATGCTGTTTCAAATAGTCAATCTCGTACTCACGTGAAAGTCCCATATCGCGGGTTGGGGTAATAATCTTGATATCCGGAGCTACAACCTGGAAAGTCAAATCGAAACGAACCTGGTCATTTCCCGCAGCTGTACTACCATGAGCAATTGCACTTGCTCCGATACTTCTTGCATAGTTGATGATAGCCAATGCCTGGAATGTTCGCTCAGAACTTACTGAGATTGGATATGTCTTGTTTCTCAAAACATTTCCAAACACCATATACTTGATACACTTGTCATAATACTCCTGTGAAACATCAAGATTTGCATGGCTCTTTGCTCCCAAAGCGTAAGCCTTCTCCTCAACGGCCTTAAGCTCCTCCTCGCTGAAGCCACCAGTATTTGCCAATGCTGTATGCACCTCCATGTGCAACTCCTCACTCAAATATTTTACACAGAACGATGTATCCAAACCACCGCTATATGCCAATACAACTTTTTCCATGATTATATTATTCTGTTTAAATTTTATTACTTACTTGTCTTTTTAAAGAGTTTTGACCAAATATGAGCCTTTGGCGCACTTCTCTCTACCTCTGCTTCGGCTGCTTCGTGCTTTGCCACCTCTTCCGGGTCATACAACATTCCGGTACACAAACACTTAGTCATATTGGTACGTTGCAGAATATCGTAGTTCACACATCCCTGACAACCTTTCCAGAACTCCTCATCATCGGTCAGCTTTGCAAAAGTTACAGGAACATAACCCAACTCTGTATTGATTCTCATCACTGCCTCGCCCGTAGTCAATCCAAAAATCTTGGCATTCGGGAATCTTTTGCGTGACAACTCGAAAGCTGCCTGTTTGATACGCTTGGCAACTCCATAACCGCGATACTCAGGTTTCACTATCAAGCCTGAATTGGCAACAAACTTCTCGTGTCCCCACGACTCAATATAGCAGAAGCCTACAAAAACATCGCCATTTACTGCTATGATAGCCTTGCCCTGCATAATCTTATCGGCAATATACTCGTCTGTACGGCGTGAAATACCTGTTCCACGAGCAGCAGCCGCAGCTGCAATTGTGTCATTAATTTCAGAAACAAAGGGCAGATGCTCCTTTGTTGCAACCATAACATCAATCTTCATCTCTCAACTAACCTATAAAAGTTAATGTTTAAAAAAGTATTACGAAATCGGACTGCAAAGTTATGCATAAAATAGATGACTACGCCCCATTTTATGCAGAATTTTGGGTTAAAAAGTCCCTTTATACCCCCTTTATGCCAACTTTATGAGGCGATTATGCAATAAAATCCAAATCCTGCATAAATATGCTATTTTTATTCTGAACATTTTACCCCTACCAATCGTACAAACCGAAAAAAGAAAAATATGAAGATTGTATATCGAATAACAATGCACCTGGCACTCTTTCTGCTTCTCTCCTTCATTGCTCAATTTGCAGCGGGAGGCAAGCAGCAAACAAAAAGAGTTATTAAGGGCAATGGCTACACCCTGACACAAAGCCGCAACAGCGAACCATTTACAAAAGTAGAGGTGAGCGGCAACATAACACTCTTTATTGCTCAGGGAGAGCCCTTGCCCATAAAGATTACTGCCGACGATAATCTGTTTCCCTACATCATAACCGATGTCAAAGATGGTACACTATACATTCACTTTGACGATTCTGTGGAGTTGACACACGCTAAAGGTACCTCTGTTCAGATTGCAATACCAACGGTCGAATACATAGGGGCCGATATGGGAGCAAAGGTTGTGAGCGCCAACGAACTTAACGCAAAAATTTTGAAGATAAACGCATTAAACAATGCAGAAATTAAAATCAAAGGGGAGGTTGATACCCTATATAGACACTCCGGGTCAGGCGGAATTCTGAATTACAAAAAAATAGTTGCACAACATAGCGAAGATTATTAAATATTATGTAAATTGCATCCACTAAAAACGGAGCACAAAGGGCTCTAAATAAAGGATGCAAATGAATAGAATAATAACCTTTACGATATCACTGGCACTGCTTTTATCAGCACCAAAGCTATATGCACAAGTAGTAAATCAAACAGAAGGAGATTCTGAAGCAGAGTGGGAACGACTGGCTGACGAACTTCTGGAAGAGGGCGACGAAACCGATTATGAGAGCTGGTGGCAACGGCTTGAAGAGACAAAACTGAATCCTTTGAATCTTAACACTGTAGGATTCGACTCACTGAAGATGCTCGGACTTCTCTCTGAGCGGCAGATTGAGAACATTCTGCAGTTTCGCAAGGACTACGGAGGGTTTATGAACATAAACGAGTTACTCCTGGTAAACGGAATAGGACTGAAGCAGTTGGGAGCATTACGACCGCTTCTATACGTCGATTCTCCGGAATACAGACAACGTATCGAGGCTATCAAAAAGGGGAGCAAACACGAGACACTCTTCAAAATGAGCGGTAATCTGCCCCAGAACGACTATCTGCGCAACAACCGCTACCCCGGCGCTCCATTCTCGACCATGCTGAAGTACAAGGCCTCGCTCCATAAAAGGTGGAGCATATCACTTGTTGCCGAGAGCGATGCAGGAGAAAAGTTCTTTACAAACTCACAACGCGGTGGTTTTGACTTCTACTCGGGTCATATCGGCCATAAATCCGACAGGGTCATATCTCAATGGGTATTGGGCGACTTTAGAATGCAGTGGGGCCAAGGCCTGGTTCTATGGCAAGGTTTCACATCGGGCGGTTCATCGGGAATTTCAGGTATCGAAAAGAGTGCCGGAGGTATCGCCCCATATACCTCTGCAACCGAATATGACTTCTTTCGAGGCGGAGCCATAGCTATCCAGGCAGCCAAAAACCTCTCGTTTCAACTCTTCGCCTCATATAACAAAATCGACGGCAAGATTATTACCGACACGATTGGCGACGAAGAGGACTACACCTCATCGGTCTATGAAACAGGTTACCACAGAACAACTGTCGAGCGTGCGGGGAAGCGTCAACTGGGCGAGTTAGCATTTGGAGGTGCAGCAATATATAACTCTTCTGTAGCGAGGCTTCAACTTCACTATCTACACTACAATTTGAACCCATATCTGGCCCGTGGACAACAGAAATATCAACAATACAACGACACATACAGAGACAAAGACGTTTTTGGATTCTCATGGAAAACCTCGATTAAAGGAGCTCTCTTTTTTGGAGAGTTGGCAATCAATGAAAGGGGAGCAACTGCTTTGGTTACAGGATTAAGACACAACTTCAAACCCTTGAATATCGGAGTGTTGTACCACCGCTATGACAAGAGATATAGCGGTAGTTACGGTGCCGGATATGGGGCATACAGCAACACATCAAACGAGGAGGGTGTTACGTTGGCTATCGAGGCATCACCATCAAAGCAGTGGCAGATGCGTATGGCAGCAGACTACTACCACTACTTCTCTGCCCGCTACAATGCAGAACTCCCGCACAACGGCTTCAAGGCATCGGGCGAGATTATCAATAACAGAGTCAGATGGCAAAACCAACTCTCGGTAAAATTCACCGCAAAACCCGACCAGGTGGCTCCAAAATTCAAATCACGCAGAAATACTTTGTCAACCAAACTGCAAAGTTCATTCAAAATTGACAAGCGGTTTGAGGTAAGAGCGCGGGGACAGTTCACCTACACAAACAAAAACCAGCATAAAGAGTATGGTTATATGGTTAGTGCCGACGGTATCATCACGCTATCCGACAAATTTAAAACACAAGTAAGAGTTGCATACCACAACACAGACTCATACTACTCACGCATATATCTCTACGAGAACAACGTATTGTATGGCTACTACACTCCATCATTCCAGGGCGAGGGATGGCGCACATATATAAATCTTAACTATAAGGCATTCAAGGGTTTTACCATCTACGCCAAAGCGGGTGTATCCATACGTCCTGAAATGGCCCAAACCAAATATGGAGATATTATAGGCCAGATTCGCTATACTTTCTGATTTTTTTTATATTTTCGCAAATTAGAAAAATCAGAAGTTGAAAAATATGACACCGAAAGTAAGTATCATTATGGGTAGTACGTCAGACCTTCCAATTATGGAAAAAGCGTGCAAGGTATTGAATGATTTTAAAATCCCATTCGAGGTGAATGCGCTTTCTGCACACAGAACACCTGCCGAAGTTGAGGAGTTTGCACATGGAGCTGCAGCTCGGGGGATTGAGGTTATAATTGCAGGAGCAGGCATGGCTGCACACTTAGCAGGAGTTATCGCAGCAATGACACCGCTTCCTGTTATCGGTGTACCCATCAAATCATCGTTCGAGGGTATGGATGCATTACTTGCAATGGTACAGATGCCTCCGGGCATTCCTGTGGCGACTGTGGCTGTAAACGGAGCTATGAATGCCGGAATTTTGGCTGCACAAATATTAGCCACCGGAGATCAGACTCTTAAAGAAGAGATTGTTAGATTCAAAGAGGGGTTGAAGAAGAAAATCGTTGATGCCAACAAAGAGCTTTCAGAGATAAAATACGAGTACAAGACTAATTAATTAAGGGTGTAGCATTTCTCCCCCAATTTAATTATCTTTGTGCCTCCAAATCAAGTGCAATGGAAAGTATAACCCTACACGGTAAAACATTTAAGTTGCTTGCATCGCATAGCGAGCTATGTAAGGCTGTTGAGATATGTGCAGAGAAAATATCTGCAGATTTTCACTCCAAAGAGCCTCTCTTTATCAGCGTATTGAATGGCTCATTCATGTTTACGGCAGAACTCATGAAAAGAATTGATGTACCGAAATGCGAATTATGCTTCGTTAAGGTATCATCATACCAGGATATGGAGTCAACAGGAATCATCTCGCATGTAATTGGCTTGAATCGTAACATTGAAGGTCGTGAGGTTGTCATTGTGGAGGACATGGTTGACTCCGGTTGCTCTATGTACAATTTGGTAAACAAATTCAAATCCGAGGGAGCAAAGAGTGTTAAGATTGCTTCTATGTTCTACAAGCCTGATGCTCTTAAATACCCGGTTGTTATAGACTATCCCGGTATGGCACTTGAGAATGATTTTGTAGTTGGATTCGGATTGGATTACAACGAATATGGCAGACAGTTGCCTGATCTGTATGTATTGGATAACGACATTTAATTTATGGCATCGACAAATTTTGTAGATTACGTAAAGATATATTGCAGGAGCGGAGCCGGAGGTGCCGGTTCTGCTCATTTGCATAGAGATAACTGGACAGCCAAAGGTGGCCCCGATGGTGGTGACGGAGGACGAGGAGGACATATCTATATCCGCGGAAATCGCAACTTCTGGACTCTGATTCACCTGAAATACGCTCGTCACATCTTTGCCGGCGATGGAGAAAATGGCAGCAAATGCCGAAGCACCGGAGCCAATGGTGAAGACAAGATTATTGAGGTACCATTGGGGACTGTAGCCCGTGATGCTGAGACCGGTGAGAAGATCTGCGAAGTTACCAAAGATGGCGAGACCGTTATCATGGTAAAAGGAGGTCGCGGAGGATTGGGTAACTGGAACTTTAAATCTCCAACTCTTCAAACGCCCCGATTTGCCCAGCCTGGTGAACCTCGCGTTGAGAGAACTGTAATCCTAGAGTTGAAGGTGCTGGCAGATGTAGGCTTGGTAGGATTCCCCAATGCAGGTAAATCCACACTTCTCTCCGTAGTTTCTGCTGCAAAGCCCGAAATTGCCGACTATCCATTTACAACCCTGGTTCCAAACTTAGGAATTGTAACCTATCGTGACAATCGATCATTTGTAATGGCAGATATTCCCGGAATTATCGAGGGAGCTCATGAGGGTAAGGGATTGGGACTGCGATTCCTGCGACACATTGAGAGGAACTCGGCTCTGCTATTCATGATTCCTGCTGACAGCAAAAATATAAAAGAGGAGTACGAAATTCTGCTAAATGAGCTAAGACAATATAATCCGGAATTGCTTGACAAAAAGAGAATTTTGGCCGTTACCAAGAGCGACTTCCTGGATCGTGAACTTATTGAGGAGATTGAGCAGGATATGCCAAATATCCCGTATGTCTTTATCTCATCTGTTATGCAGACAGGTATTACAGAACTTAAAGACTTGATTTGGAATGCCCTAAATTAGATTAATAATGCCATTAAACTTACCTAACGGACTACCGGCAATTCAGGCTCTCAAAGAGGAGAATATCTTTGTTTTCGACAAAGACAGAGCCTCTACACAGGACATCAGACCTCTTAAGATTGTGGTACTGAACCTTATGCCTATCAAGATAACCACCGAAACGGACTTGATTCGTCTGCTTTCGAACACTCCGTTACAGCTTGAAATTACCTTTATGAAGGTAAAGAGCCACACTCCAAAGAATACCCCCATAGAGCATATGAAGATGTTCTATAAAGATTTTGAAATTCTTAAGGAGCAACGTTTCGATGGTATGATTATTACAGGTGCTCCGGTTGAACACATCAATTTCGAGGAGGTAAGTTATTGGGAAGAGATACAGGAGATATTTAACTGGAGCAGAACGCACGTAACATCTACTCTCTATATCTGCTGGGCTGCACAGGCAGGACTTTACCATTTTTACAATGTACCCAAATATCCTCTCTCTGAAAAGATGTTTGGTATATTCCCACACAGAGTAGTCACCTCCGAAAGGTTGCCAATATTCCGAGGATTTGATGATCGCTTCTATGTACCGCACAGCAGGCACACAGAGATCCGAAAAGAGGACATTCTGAAGCATAAAGAGCTTACCCTCCTGGCAGAATCGGACGAGAGCGGAGTATATATGGTAATGGCTCGCAATGGTCGTGAATTCTTTATTACCGGCCACTCTGAGTATGCACCAAACACATTGGATAATGAATACAAACGCGATTTAGGAAAGGGACTTCCCATAAAAATGCCCAAAAACTACTATCGCGACGATAACCCTGAGAAAGGGATTGAGGTTTTGTGGCGAGGACATGCTAATCTGATGTTCTCGAACTGGTTGAACTATTACGTTTACCAAACAACACCATACAATATTGACGAAATTAAATAATCAATTTATAATACAAAGGTATGAAAGTTTTAGTTATCGGTGCCGGAAATATTGGAGGTGCCATTGCATGCGGAATTTACAACAAGGGAGTTGTAAAGCCAGAGGAGCTTACCTGTTCCGATTTGATTGAACAGAATTTGATTAACCTTCAGGCTAAATGTCCCGGTATCAACGTTACTCAGGACAATATCGAGGCTATCAAGCAAAACGACATTATTATCGTAGCTGTTAAGCCATGGGTTATCGAGCCTGTATTGGGAAGCATTAAAGAGGCTTTAAATCCAGAGAAGCACCTATTGCTGTCTATCGTAGCAGGAGTTAATTTCGAGAAGTTGGACAAGTACCTTGGAGGTATGAATATCCCTACATTCCGTGTTATTCCAAACATTGCTATTGAGGTTGGTAGCAGTATGACATTTGTTTCTGCAGATAAAGCTACAAAGGAGCAACAGGATTTGGTTGTTGAGATGTTCGATAAGTTGGGTAAGGCATACTTGATTAAAGAGAATTTAATGAGTGCCGGAACCGCTGTTGCATCAAGTGGAATTGCATTTGCACTCAGATATATCCGTGCCGCCTCAGAGGGAGGAGTTGAGCTCGGCTTCTATCCTGAGCAGGCTAAAGAGATTGTTATGATGACAGCACAGGGAGCCGTAGATATTCTTCGCGCTCACAATAGTAACCCTGAACAGGAGATTGATAAGGTTACAACTCCAGGAGGTATTACCATCCGCGGATTGAATACCATGGAGATGGCCGGATTTACAAACTCAGTTATCAAGGGTATTCTTGCAAGTAAGTCAAGTTAGTCGTTATTACATTTCAAGCAGATATAATCGAGCCGGTCTAATGACCGGCTTTTTTATTGTAACACTTACCAATGCGAAAAACTCTTCAGTAGTATATAATAAAAAAGGGGCGATCCATCCGGATCACCCCATATATCAGTTGAATAATTTCAATTGAAATTAAGCCTCTGGAGCTGTCAAAGTTACTGTAATCTTAACGTCTACAGCCTTCAACTCTGTATCGTTGCAATAACGGAATGTTACAGCAGCATCAACTGCACCCTCATTGATAGCAGCGCAATAGCCGAATGTACCATCTGTATTTGGCTTCAAGCAGAACATAACTGCCTGAGAACCCCAACCTGCAGCACCGTTAGCAGCAAACCAACCGTCTGTTACTGACCACTCCTGGAATGCCTCCTCCAAGTTGTCGTCAAGGTAGCTCATCAATACCTGAGAAACCTCTCCACCAATCAATGTCTGGATGTCAGCAATAATATCCTCGTTAGAGAACATTGGATCAGGAGTTGTATAAGAATCTGGGTTAACAGTTGCGTATGTCTTCTCGTATGTCTCTACTACTGTGTACTCCTTCAATGGTTGTTTCTCTGGAGCAGCAACTGCAGTACCCTTAACCTCTACTACGTACTCAGCGCTCTCGTCAGCTGCCTTGAATACGATGTAAGCTGAATATGTTGTTCCGATCTGTGCATCGGTAGGGAACATACAAGTTGTTCCATACAACTGTGGATTACCATCGTGGTAACCAATGTTATCAATACAGAATACAGAATTCTGACCCCAACCTACAGCAACTCCTTCTACTGTATACCAGAAGAAGTAGTTAGAACCGTGCTCCTCATAAGCATCTCTGAAGTACTGGTTGTTATCAGCATCAACACCATAAGCACCAAGAAGAACATCTCCTCCGAATAGAGCATCCTCCAAAGCACCCTCATCAAGACCCAACTTAGCCTCAATCTCGCCTGTAATATCTACAGAAACGTCCTGGATTGTTGTCATATACTTATCAGGATCTGAATAAGCTCCCCAGTAACCAAACTCAGTTCCGTCCAAAGCGATATATGTAGCACCATAACCATTATCCTGAGCAACCTCTACCTCAAGAACATAGTCAGCAACAGGAGCCTCACCTACGTTGATAGCAACCTCGAACTTAACCTTTGTATCACCATTTGAATACAAACCAGCAATTGCATAAGTTGTTCCAGGTGTCAAAGAAGAAGAGTTGTCATAACCAAGGTTATATGTTACACCGTCTCCCTCAAGGTAAGCTAAACGTACTGCACCGGTCTCGTTTGGATCTGGAGTTCCCCAAATGATTGGGTTACCCTCTGAGTTATACCAGTGTCCGTAAGGGCCATTGGTTGTAAATGGAGGAACAGTTCCATCCTCTGCTGTGTAAACAGAACCATCTGCGTTCAAACCAGCGTATGTAACTGTACCGTCAGCAAGAGCAGCTGCCAAATCAGCAACACCAAGCTTAGCAGCAACCTCCTCTGCAGATACTGTTGTTCCTGCAGCACCAGGAACGATGTCCAAGGTTACGGTTACAGTCTCGTACTCTGTTACAGGAGGAACTGGAGTATCCTCAGGTGCTTGGTAAGCAGCCTGCTTAACAATTTTACATAAAGACTTTTGTAAATTATATTCTGCTAACAAATGTAGGAGATGCATATTGATTGTGTTAAAAATAATCAATAATTGTTAAATACGAAATAGTTTATGCAGTATAACTACTATGATACTCAGTAGTTTACGTTTTTTGCTTTTGGAATGAGTTGCTATGGGGTGCTCTGTTTTGCTCTTTTCTACGGCAAAAAATCGGCTTGCTCGTATTTCGCGATATGATTCGAGTAGCCGTTGGCCTCGTTCGGTGGTTGTTTCATGCAGATAGACATTATCAATCATTTTGGTGTCGGTGTGGGCAGTGGCAATTATTACATCCTCTTTCGGGACTCCTAATTTGCACATCAGGGTAATAAAGGTGTGACGGGCTGTTTGGGTGTGTACCAGTTCATATAGCTTTCTGCGTTGAATGATAATCCTGTTACCTACTTGTG
The DNA here is from genome assembly GCA_017936285.1 of Marinifilaceae bacterium. Lineage (GTDB taxonomy): Bacteria > Bacteroidota > Bacteroidia > Bacteroidales > Marinifilaceae > RGIG9079. The sequence goes on from JAGBFU010000049.1 coordinate 29,908, forward strand.
TAGCATAGTTTTGCTCGGAGGAGAGGTCGGCCTTTTTGCAGACGCTCTTTATAGTGCGGTTCAGTTCATTGTGTGCATATTTCATAACATTGTCGTCGTTTGAGAGCAGATTGAAGTATCTGAAACCATCTTCACGATATTTCAGGATAATCTCTTTTGCAATAGGAAAGAGATAGAGTGTTGCCTCCTCGCCTGTTTTCTGTACACAAAATGAGATTATCTCAATGTTGTCACTTGTCTTCAGTATGATGTAGTCTCCGCTGAATATCTTGGGAAGATCGCTAATGCGTTGTCCGATCAGACATTGACATACGAATATGTCACGGGCCTCCTCCTCTTTTGGGGTGAGTCCTTTGAGCGAGTATATGGCGTTGAGTTGCTCTTCGGTAAGGGGAACCTGTTTACTCTTCTTTTGCTCTTTGCTCCTTTTGTCCTCGAAACGTTTGTGGCCGGTAAGATTAATTTCGGCTTTGATAGTTTTGTCGCTGTTTGCATAGTTTATCAGTGTGATAATGGCTCCCTCGTAGTTGTGGATGGTTTTGGCCTGTAGTTGGGCCCGTACCAGATAACCTACGAATTCATCGAGGAGTTCAGAGTTTATGCAATCTAATGAATCCTCTATCCTGTTGGAGCTCATAAAGTGTTTGAATTTATTCAGAGTGCTTTTGTAGAGGGATTGACTCCTGGAGTCAATGTTTTTATCGATCATTTCGGTAAAAACGGTTGTTGCTTTCATTTTTAGTCTGTTCATGATTTCTTGATTGTTTAGATGATAAACTTTTTATTGCTAACTTTGTCTTATTAAAATAGGTGTTTTGTCCAAAAGATAAAAAAATGAAGTCAGTTGGAAAGGTCTTATTAACAGGAGTTGTTTGCGCCACTATTGGGGCGTCGTGTTCACGTGAGCCGTTTATGATGGTAGATGTGGATAATTTGTGGCAGGATAAGTATGGCAATTTGGAGGAGGACTCTACATTTTGGAGTCAGTGCAAGACATATAATGTTCAAGATCCGAGCGTAAGGTTGATAGATGATACCTTCTATCTCTTTTCAAGCGATTATAAGTATATGGATATAGTCGCTCAGCGCAATAGTGGTAATAATAATCGAGGTAATCGCGATAACCGTGGTGGTGGACGTGGAGGTTTTCAGGGCTTCCCAGGCTTCCCCGGAGGTTTTGGCGAGGAGAATAGTCGTGCCAAGAAGAGTAAGGATAGGGTTGTAGTCAAGCGCGAAGAGCGTATGAAAATGCGTGCTGCAGCTTTGGGCGAGGATACAACAACGCTCAATGAGAGCGAGCAGGATACTCTACAGAGACCTGCTTGGGGAGGTGGTATGATGGCCGGCTCCGGTATGCGCGGTGGCTTCGCTCCAGGTATGCGCGGCGGTGATACAACAGGTATGGCTGCAAGACGAGCTGCGATGGCTGCAAGAATGGGACAAGATTCTGTACGTGGTGGTAACAGACCTGAGACCGGAAACAGAGGTGGTGGAGGTAGTGCGCCTGCAATGGGTGGAGCTCCTGCCGGAGGTGGCTTTGGTTCGGGTATGACAGGAGGTTTCCCTGGCATGGGGGGCGAGGGCGGTTTTGCCGGTTTCCCGGGAATGCGTGGCAGACGCGGAGCTTCACAAGGAGTTGGGGATGGCTTTATTCAGCGAAGAAAGTCGGTTGATTTGTATAATTGGGAGTTTGCGGGCTGGGTACTTGACTCAATGCCCTCGTCTGCAAGTGATTGGATGAAGGGAATAGTGGGACCTCCGATTAATACAACCAAGGCACCTTTTGTTATGGAGTATGGTGGAGTTGTCAGAATATATTACACTTTGTCATCAATTGGACGTGGCCCTTCGTTTATCGGATTGATAGAGTCAGAGAGTGTTTATGGCCCATGGGAGGATAAGGGAGCGGTCCTAACAAGTAATTTCGATTCAGAGGCAGTTGCAACTTCGCCTACAGTTGTTGAGCATGATGGTAAGATGTATATGTACTATGGTGCTGCTCCGCAGGGGGTCTATTGTGTGGAGTTGAATCCTGCAACCGGTAAGCCTTTGGCTGAGGGTAGTTATGGAACGCTTGTTGCCAAGGGAATGGAGGCTCCAGAGGTTGTCTATAATGATGAGCATGAGATGTTCTATCTCTTCTGCTCTGCTGCTAACAGAGGGAGTCAGAATGTGCGTGTGGGACGTTCAAAGAGTCCGGTGGGCCCATTTACAGATTATGAGGATAATGTGGTGAATGGTAATAGCCTTCCCGAGGTTATTAATCCATATACTTTCGATAAGCATGCAGGCTGGCGAGAAGTTGGTCAAGTATCTGTTTTTGAGAATGACGGAGAGTGGTATGTATCTCACAATGCCGAAACAAATAGTGATGCAAGAATGATGACCCTCCATTTGAGAAAGATGATCTTTACTGAGGATGGTTGGCCTTTGGTTATGCCTGAGAGGTTTGCAGGTGAGCAGCGTTTCCGTTTCACGACCGATGAGGTGTGTGGCGGATATGAGATATTGCGTTTTAATGGTAATGATTCAATCCCATGCAAATATTTGAATATTGAGGCTGCCGAGAGTGATTGGAGTTTTGATGAGTCTGAGCAGGTGCTGAATCTGACTTTGTGGAATGGCGAAGTGTTGAATGGAATGATGCCATTCCTCGGACACGATTGGGAGCGCCAATCAACAACTATTCAGTTTGTAGGAATTGACGAAAACGGCCATACCGTTTGGGGTAAGCGAGTGGATTGATCTATTTTTTTAGGTTGATATTCAGTACAAGTAGGGATGAGCATATTATGAGCATCCCTACTATTGTATTTGTATCAGGGGTCTCGTTACTTAGTGCTATCCAACTGATTATTGCTCCTGAGAGAGGTATGGAGAATCGCCATATATTTAACTCAGATACTTTTACTCCCGGTTGCGATATTAGGGAGTACCATATTGCAAAGGTTGCAGCAGGGATGATTCCTAACCATATCATGTTTAGGTAGAATGGCATATCAAACTCTTTTAACGGAGGTTCTTCTACAATGAGTGATATAATAAAGATAATAACTCCTCCTATTAGATTGCCCATTGCAGCCAATACGTAGGGTGATAGTTTCCCTGAATATTTTTTTACGGTAATGTCGGCGTAGAAGCCACTTGCGCAACTCAAAAAAAGACATGTCAAGCCTATCCAGAACGATAGGTTTATGTTGTTCCCTTCGAATCCTTTGTTTAGACTTATGAATACTACTCCAATGATTCCCAATGCAATGGCTATGCTCTTTTTAAGGTTGAGTTTGTCATTTGGCAGAAAGATGTGTGCCATGACTGCAGCCATTAGCGGGCCGATACCTATAATGATTGCCGATACGGCGGCAGCAACTTTGTCCAGGCCAAAGTTGAATAGGCTGTATTGAATTACAGTCTGAATAAATGCAAATTTAATAAGAAAGCGCCACTCTTTGAGACATTGGTGCCAATCAGTCTTTTTATAGATTAATAGTGGGATGAGAAAGAGACCTGCCAATGTGAATCTTATTCCACACAGATGGAGAGGTGTTGTGTATGATAGTCCGAATTTTACACTTGCGAATGCGGTGCCCCAAAGCAGGCATACAAAGATTGCTAATATTTTGTTCTTCATTTTTTCTTCCAATTTGGGGCAAAATTAACATTTTCTTCCTATTTTTGTTACTATCTCTCTCTTTTATGTTGAGGAGTATTTTAGAGGTTGGAACAATTGTAAGCAGGTATGGATGATTTCAATATTCGGGATAATGGAGTGAAGGATTCAGAGCGTGAGTTTGAGCGTGCTTTGCGTCCGTTGGTATTTGAGGATTTTCAAGGACAGCAGGGCATTGTTGAGAATCTGAAGGTATTTGTGAGTGCAGCGAAGATGCGAGGCGAGTCTTTGGATCATGTTATTTTGCATGGCCCTCCGGGATTGGGAAAGACTACCTTGTCGGCAATTGTGGCTAATGAGCTGGGGGTGGGAATGAAGGTTACATCAGGGCCGGTTTTGGATAAACCGGGAGATTTGGCGGGTTTGCTTACCAATCTTGAGCCTAATGATGTGTTGTTTATTGATGAGATACACCGATTAAGCCCGGTGGTTGAGGAGTATCTATACTCTGCTATGGAGGATTACAGAATTGATATTATGATTGACAAAGGGCCTGCTGCCCGTTCAGTACAGATTCAGTTGAACCCTTTTACTCTTGTAGGTGCGACCACTCGAAGCGGTTTATTGACAGCCCCTCTTCGTGCAAGATTTGGGATTAATCTCCACCTGGAGTATTACGATTCAGATATTCTTGCGCAGATTGTTGAGCGTTCTGCAAGAATTTTGAATGTGGGTATAACAAAACAGGCGGCTAATGAGATAGCCTCACGAAGCCGTGGAACTCCACGTATAGCAAATGCACTTTTGCGTAGAGTTCGCGATTTTGCAATGGTTAAGGGGGACGGAACTATAGATATCAATATAACAAAGTACGCTTTGGCTGCGTTGAATATTGATGCTTATGGTTTGGATGAGATGGATAATAAGATTTTGACAGCTATAATCGATAAGTTTAAGGGAGGGCCCGTAGGATTGACTACAATCGCAACTGCGGTAGGTGAGGATCCGGGAACGATTGAGGAGGTTTATGAGCCATTCCTTATAAAGGAGGGCTTTTTAAAAAGAACACCCAGAGGACGTGAAGTTACAGATTTAGCATATAAACATTTGGGGAAATTTTCCGAAAAGTCGGGAGAAATTGGCTCTTTGTTCTAAATTTTGCGTTAAATAGTGTAAAAACGCACAATACTCAAATCTGAAATGTTAAATTTGCGGATATGAGTAAGAGACATATCATAATTTTATGCCTGATTCTTGGCTCTGCGCTGGTTGGTTTGATTATCACCCAGGCCCGCTATTTCCAGACCGCTTTTCAATTGAGAGAGGCGCAGTTCGGTTTTGCGGTGAATAGGGCTTTGTCAGCGATTGTCAGTAGTATAGAGGAGAGAGATAAATTAATTTTAGCTGAGGCTGAGCGTGATAATAAGTCGGCGCTTGATTCTTTGATTTCGTCGGGAGTGTTTGGTCACGAGATAGATTCATCCGAGTTTGGAAAGACAAGAATAACAATAGGAGGGTTGGCAATTACAGCCTCGCCCCATACTCATACCTTTATGTTGAGCGGGCGTTCGGTTTCTGGGCTTAGAAGTAAGTTTGGAGCGGCGGTTACATCACACTCGTCGGTAGCTAATTTGGGTTACGAACTGGTATTTGCAGATAATTTTGTTGATGTGCCTATTGAAGAGCGATTACGTAGGATAAAACTCTATGAGCTGATAACTACGGAGTTGCTGGAGAATGATATAGACAGCGATTTCGAGTTTGCAATAAAGAGTGGCGATAAGAATGTCTATATGTCCGAGAACTATTACAATAGAGGAGTTTCAGAGACATATAACAGAAAGGTGTTTTTAAGGGGAATGGGTGATCAGACGTCTCTCAGCCTGGTTTTTCCGACAATGAAGCATAGTGTATGGGAGACAATCAAGTTGGTTATCCCCAGTTTGTTGATTACTGTACTGATTGTGTGTGGATGTCTTTTCTGTTTGATGGAGATTCTTAAGGAGAAGAAACTTTCAAATATCAAGAATGATTTTATCAATAACATGACTCACGAGTTGAAGACTCCGATTGCTACTATATCGCTTGCATCTCAAATGCTGAAGGATGGTGCAGTGAGCCATGCTCCCGATAGTATCAACAGAATTGCAGGTATCGTTTTTGATGAGAGTAAAAGATTGACAATGCTGGTAGAGAAAGTGTTGCAGTCGGCACTCTTTACCGAGACACGAATGAAACTGAAGAAGAAGAGCCTTCATATTAATGAATTTGTTGAGAATTTTACTCAGAAGTTTGCATTGCGTGTTGAGGGTAGCGGTGGAGAGATTTATACCCATCTTGAGGCGGAAGAGGATGAGGTGTATGTGGATGAGATGCATTTAACTAATGTGATTTCAAATTTGCTGGATAATGCAATTAAGTATTGCCAGCGTACTCCGGAGATAAGTGTCTATTCAAGAAATAGTGGTAATAATGTTATTATCAGTGTTGTAGATAATGGAATAGGAATCGCTCCGCGCGATCTGAAGATGATATTTGAGCGTTTCTATCGAGTGTCAACAGGAAACAGACACGATGTTAAGGGCTTCGGTTTGGGTTTGTCGTACGTGAAGACGATTATTGAAGCTCATGGAGGCCGGGTAAGTGTTGAAAGCCAAGAGGGAAAGGGTACTCGTTTCGATGTAGTGTTACCGTTAGTTAAGGTCAATGCGGAGCAGGTTTAAACATTTATCACTTAAAAACGTATAAAATCAAAAAAAATATATTCAAAAATCAATGTTATGGAAGAGAAGATTAAAATTTTATTAGCAGAGGATGATCCTAACTTGGGAATGTTGCTACGTGAATATTTGCAGGCCAAGAATTACGAGGCTGAGTGGGCCGAGGATGGAGAGGCTGCTTATAAGGCTTTTTTGGAGCACCCTTTTGATATCTGTCTATTGGATGTAATGATGCCTAAGAAGGATGGTTTTACTTTGGCAAAGGAGATCCGTGAGGTTAATAGCGATATTCCAATTATCTTCCTTACAGCCAAAACGATGAAGGAGGATGTTCTGGAGGGCTTTAAACTTGGAGCCGATGATTATATGACAAAACCATTCAGCATGGAGGAGTTGTTGTTGCGTATAGAGGCTATTTTACGCCGTTCAGCCAATGTAAAAGGTGGTGAGAGTCAAGAGGTTTATAAGATTGGAAGAATGACTTTCAATTCTAAGAAGCAGACCCTTGTTGATGATACCGAGGAGGTTAAATTGACTACAAAGGAGTCAGAGCTTTTGAAGTTGTTGTGCGAGAATGTGAATGAGGTGCTTGAGCGTAATTATGCATTGAAGGCAATATGGGCAGATGACAACTATTTTAACGCAAGGAGTATGGATGTATATATCACTAAGTTGCGTAAGCATCTGAAAAAGGATCCTACTGTAGAAATTATTAACGTTCATGGTAAAGGTTATAAGTTGATTCTTTGATGTTTCCGAATAATAGTTTAATTTTGTAGAATTAAACTATTAAAATATATAATTACTATGAAGATAGCTATAGCTTGTGACCATGCTGGTTTTGAGTACAAAGAGAGAGTTGTTAAGCATTTGCAGGAGTTGGGGCATGAAGTAAAGGATTTTGGAGCCTACTCTGCCGAGAGTATGGATTATGCAGATTCTGCGCACCCAATGGCATTTGCTGTGGAGAGCGGTGAGTATGAGCGAGGAATTGCAATTTGTGGTAGCGGAAACGGTATCTCTATTACTGCAAACAAGCATCAGGGTATTCGTTGCGCATTGAGTTGGAATACCGAGATCGCATCTTTGGGACGTCACCACAATGATGCCAATGTGGTTGGAATACCTGCGCGTTTTGTACCGTACGAGACTGCCGAGGCAATTGTTGATACATTCCTGAATGAGCCATTTGATGGCGGACGTCACGCTACTCGTGTCTCTAAGATTCCAGTACCTGCAAAGTAATTTTACTGATGAAGATAAGATTGATGTTTATATCGCTGCTTGCGGTCTGTATGGCTGCATGCAGCGATATCTCTTCAGGAGTAACGGTTGGTGTGCGCTTGGAGGGTGAGGCAATGATGGCTCCGGTAACAATTGAATTCAGGGATACGACTTATGCAGTAAAACTTGATTCCCGTGGTAGAGGAGAGGTTAAGATGCAGGGTAACGAGGGCTTTGGAAGTCTGGTCTATAACGGAACGGTATTGCCTTTGTATGTGGATGATAAGGATTTTACTGTTGCTCTTTTTGTACGTGGCAATAGTATGCGCCCCTCATTTACCGGTAAGGGTGCGAAGCAGAACTTTTATATGAGTAATGCAAGACGCGAGTTGCCTGCTTATGAGTTGGAGGAGACTGAGTTTATCGAGCAGTTAAAGAGCGCTTTGGAGAAGGCGGAGAGTCGTTTGGATGAGCAGGGTTTTGATCTTGATTTTGAGAATCTTGAGCGAGTTCGCCTACGTTATAACTATATGGGAGCTTTGCCGGGTTATCCCGTTTATCACTCTATGATAACAAAGCATGATGATACATTGAGCGACGCCTATTACAATGAGCTGTATGCTTTGCTTGATGGAAATAAAGAGTGGCTGGAGTTGCAGGAGTATCAGAATGCTTTGATGGTTGCCGTAAACAGAATTGCTCTACGCGGAATCAAGCGAACCGATACAAGCGATTTTATTATTCGACAGCTGCAGGTTATCAAGGAGGGAATTAAGGATTCTGATGTAGCGTCGAGAGTGGCTTCGGCAATGGCTGTTCGTTACATTAATGACAGAGGAATAGATGATTTGGGAGATTATCAGAGTTTGCTTGAAACATTGGTGGTAGTTCCTGCTGACTGGAAGAGTCTGGATAATGCAAAATCTCATTGGAAGACAATTTCCAAGGGATGCAAGGTGCCATCGTTCGGAGGTCTGGTTACCATTAAGGATAAGGAGCTGAAGTGGGAGGATTATAAAGGCAAATATGTCTACCTGTTATGCTGGCTGGCTGCATCCGAGGCTTCGGTTGAGGAGATGAAGGCATTGCAGAGTTTGATTAAGGAGTATGATGATGACTCTGTAGAGTTTATTGCTATTGCGGGCGATGGTTCTCAGCAGTATTGGAATAAGGTTATTGTTAAGAACCGTTTTGGTGGGACTCAGGCTATTGCTGCATCAAATCGTTCGTTCCTTGATGCAATGTCAGTGCAGTTGTATCCAAGAGCAATTGTTGTGGATGGTGAGGGTAAGATTGCATCGGCAGTTGCTCCTCTTCCAGGTAGCAACAGTGTGCGTCCATTTCTGAACGCACTGCCTGGTTTAAAGAGCAGTTCAAAGTAGATTTTGAAGCTCTGAATTGTTCAATATGGTTATTATGCGTTTGCCATCGGGAGTCAAGTGACTCTGGTCGCAATTCAGCAAATCGTATATCAGCGACTCGCTCTCTATGTCAGAGAGTGGGTCGCTTGCTTTTATGGCTGTAGATTGCGCCATAGCCAAGGCAATACGCTCTTTGTTCCTCTCTGCAATCTTTTCTCCTGTGTTGAATGTCTCAATGAGTTGCATAATTATCGGAATTGCACTCTTTTCCGAGAAGTCGGCAGGGACACTCTCAATCTGGAATGTGGTATCCGAGAGTTGGGTGCAGTTAAATCCCATATTTGCAAGTTGTGGCAGGAGCTCTGTCAGTATAAGGGCCTCCTCAATGTTTAATTCAATGGTTTCAGGGAACATAACGCTCTGTTTGCCAACCAACCTTGAGTCGAGAGCCATTCTGTATTTATCGTATAGAACTCTTATGTGTGCAGCCCTTTTGTCAATGATCGCCACACCCTGTTTCATTGATGCTATAATGTAGCGGTCATGGTTTTTTGCCCACAAAATAGTCTGCTCGTTATTTTCTGCAATAGGTTCTATTTCAAGCTGTTGTTCTCGTGCTTCATTGGCGCTGTCTTTGAGCCCCTCAAACAGTTGTTCCCACCCCTCGACGCTCTCTTTTCTGTGTGAGTCATAGAAGTCATTGAATGCCGGGGTTATGGCACTGTTTGTGCTTCTGCCTCCGCCACCATATTTGCTGAAGGGGTTGTAGCTGCTGTTTACTCTGATTCCCGGGGCGTAGTTGCCAGCCTTTTCGGGCGATGGTTCAATGTAGCCCACATCTCCCTCTCGGTCGAAATCGAGCGATGCGGTGATGTTGTATTTGCCTAAGACCTCTTTGATGCTTGTCTGTATAAGTACAAAGCAGTCTGATTCATGCTGAAACTTGATTTCGGTTTTTGTAGGGTGTATGTTTACATCTATCGTCTCAGGGTTGACAGTAAAGTAGAGGAAATACGATGGAAGGGCATCGCCTGGCAATAATCCTCCGTAAGCCTCTGTTACTGCTTTGTGGAAAGCCGGATGGCGCATATATCTGCCATTGGTAAAGAAGAATTGTTCACCGTGGCTCCTTTTGGAGTGTGATGGGATACATATATATCCGTTTATTGATAACAGGCCGGTTTCGCACTTTATGGGCATGAGTTTTGATTCGATATTTTTCCCAAATATCGATACGATTCTTTTGCGTAGTATGGCAGCAGGCAAGTTGTACAGCTCTTTTTCGTTGTTGCTGAGTCTGAATTCGATGTCAGGATGGGCGAGGGCTACTCTGATAAACTCCTGGATGATGTTGCGGAGTTCAGTGCTATCGGCCTTAAGGAATTTTCGGCGTGCAGGAATGTTGTAAAAGAGGTCGCGCACGCGAATATTTGTTCCTACAGCCATTGTTACCGGTTCGCATCCCTGTGGCTCCGATGCCGCAATTGTATATTTGGTTCCCAACTCTGACTCCTCGCGTCGGCTGCGTAGTTCTACTTGTGCAACAGAGGCGATAGAGGCAAGTGCTTCGCCTCTGAATCCGAATGTTGCAATTGAAAACAGGTCAGTTGCCTGTGATATTTTTGATGTGGCATGACGCATAAAGGCCATTTCACAATCCTTTGGCGACATACCTTTTCCATTATCGATAACCTGAATTACAGAGCGTCCGCCATCTTTTAGAATGACAGATATTTTTGTTGCTCCGGCATCGACAGAGTTTTCAATAAGTTCTTTAACTACAGATGCAGGCCGTTGAACCACCTCGCCGGCTGCGATCTGGTTTGCTACCGATTCAGGTAGAAGGTGTACTATGTCCATTAATATTTGATAAAGAGGTCGATGATTGCATCGCCATATTTAGCATATATAAATAGGCAGACAATCAATAAGAATATCATAATCAGAAAGAATCGGGTTGTTTGATTAGCAAAAATACTGCTACTGCGATGATTCCTTACCGAGTTTTCATCATAGCGTTGACGAATTCGGCGACGAAACTCTTCGCGTTTCTCCTCCTCGGTCATCTCTGCGCCAGATGTGCGCTTCATTCTGCGCTCTTTGGCCTCTTTTTTGGGGTCGTAGTAGCGCGGAATGTAGCGAAACTTTGGTATGTCTGGTTGTTTGAAAAACATAATGCTTTTTTTCTTTGATTTACGAGGCAATTACTAAAAAGTAGTTCTTTTTACCGCTCTGAGCCAAAATATATTTTCCACTAATCAGGTTCTCCTCGTTGATGATAAGAGTGTCGTTAACCTTCTCTTTGTTAATGCTGATACCGTTGGCCTTAAGTGCGCGACGAGCCTCGCCCTTAGAGTTCAGGATTGTTGTCTTTTCTGCAAGGAAATCAATGATTCCTATTCCGCTCTTGACTTCATCAAGTGAAATATTGAATTGGGGAACGCCTTCGAATACCGCAAGAAGGGTATCCTCGTCCAACTTTCTGAGAGAGTCTGCGGTAGCCTTTCCAAACAGAATGTTTGAAGCCTCGAGAGCTGAGTTGTAAGCCTCCTCGCCGTGAATCAATACGGTAATCTCTTTTGCAAGTACCTTCTGTAGTTCACGGGCTCCCGGATTCTCGCGGTGACGCTCAATCAATGAGTCAATCTCGGCAGGTGGCAGGATTGTGAATATCTTGATGTACTTCTCTGCATCCAAATCTGTGGTGTTTAACCAGAACTGGTAGAATTTGTATGGAGAGGTGCGCTTCGGATCAAGCCAGATGTTACCTGATTCTGTTTTTCCGAATTTCTTTCCATCGCTCTTTGTCATAAGGGGCCATGTCAATGCAAATGCCTCAAGATCAGTTTTTCTGCGAATCAACTCTGTTCCGGTTGTAATGTTACCCCACTGGTCGGAACCTCCCATCTGCAGTTTGCAGTTATGGGTGGTGCGAAGGTGCAGAAAATCATATCCCTGAACCAACTGATATGTGAATTCTGTGAAGGACATTCCATGAGCAGACTCGGCTGAGAGGCGTTTCTTTACAGAGTCTTTCGCCATCATATAGTTGACAGTGATGTGCTTACCGATATCGCGAATAAACTCAAGGAATGAGAAGTTCTTCATCCAGTCGTAGTTATTCAACATAATGGCCGCATTGGGAGCATCGGATGTGAAATCGATGAATTTAGACAATTGCGCCTTGATGGCCTCCTGGTTGTGGCGAATTGTGGCCTCGTCCAAAAGGTTTCTCTCTTGTGATTTACCGCTGGGGTCACCAATCATACCTGTAGCTCCTCCGATAATGAAGATGGGCTTGTGGCCTGCCAATTGGAAGTGTTTCATCATCATTACCGAAACCAGATGGCCCACGTGAAGTGAGTCGGCAGTCGGGTCAATTCCTACGTATGCTGTTGTTGTCTCTTTTGCAAGTTGCTCCTCTGTACCGGGCATGATGTTGTGAATCATACCACGCCATTGTAATTCTTCTACGAAGTTCATTATATGCTATTTTATTAATTTATAAATGTTTTGTGCAAAGTCAAGGAAGCTGTTGTATAGAGTGCTCCCCTCTACGTGACTCTCGGAAAATAGGTGGTAGTTGCTGTTTAGTTTGGTGATAAGCAACAGTAATACACATAGCATTACGGAGTATTTTGCACAACTGATAGCAGCTCCTATCAGATTGTCGAAAAGACCCAATGCCTGAACTTTTTTGCTTCCAAAGAGTATTTTGCACAGTATGTTTATTGCAAAGATTATAGCCAGAAACAGTACAACCCCGGCAGTAAACGATGCTGTCGAGTCAGACAAGCCGATACTTGTGAATACCGGTGTAAGGAGATGTGATAGAAACAGTGCGCCGAGCAGAGCTATAATTACACTGATCAGCGAAACCAATTCATAGATGAATCCCTTGAAGAATCCGCGTAATAACGCCACTCCCAACACTATAAAAAAGGCAATATCAATCTTGTCCATAACTTTTTCTGCGTTTTCTGTGCAAAGGTATAAAAAATTCTTGCTATTTTCGCAAGTTAGTAAATATATAGATAGTTTTGATATTATGTATAGGACACATACTTGTGGAGAGTTAAGAGCATCGGACATAGGAAAGAGTGTAACTCTTAGTGGTTGGGTGCAGAAAGTGAGAGACTTAGGTGCAATGACCTTCGTCGATTTGCGAGACAGATATGGAATTACTCAGATAGTAATTGCAGAAAATGCGACAGCAGAGTTGAAGGCACAGGCGGAGCGCTTGGGCAGGGAATTTGTCGTTCAGGTGACCGGAACTGTATTGGAGCGTTCAAGTAAGAATCCAAAAATACCTACCGGAGATATTGAAATTGCTGCTGAGGTGTTGAATATTTTGAGTACTTCAGAGGTACCTCCGTTCACGATCGAGGATAATACAGATGGTGGTGATGAGTTGAGAATGAAGTATAGATATCTGGACTTGCGCCGTAGTGCAGTAAGAAAGAATCTGGAGTTGCGTGCAAGAATGGCGCATGTGGTTCGTAACTATCTTGATGCTTTGGATTTCCTTGAGGTTGAGACTCCGGTATTGATTAAGAGTACTCCCGAGGGTGCTCGCGATTTTGTTGTTCCATCAAGAATGAATCAGGGACAGTTCTATGCTTTGCCTCAAAGTCCTCAAACCTTCAAACAGTTGTTGATGGTTGCCGGTTTCGATCGTTACTATCAGATTGTCAAGTGTTTCAGAGATGAGGATTTGCGTGCGGATCGTCAGCCTGAGTTTACTCAGATCGATTGTGAGATGAGCTATGTGGATCAAGAGGATGTTCTTGAGGTGTTTGAGGGGCTGATTCGTGAGATGTTCAAGCAGGTGTTGAATGTTGATATACCGAAGTTGGAGCGCATGACATGGCATACAGCAATGGAGAAGTATGGTTGTGATAAGCCTGATTTGCGTTTCGGTATGGAGTTCTGCGAGATAACCGATCTGGTACAGGGCAAGGATTTTGCTGTCTTTAACGATGCAGAGTATATTGGTGCTATCTGTGCTGAGGGTTGTGCGGGATATACCAGAAAGCAACTTGATGAGTTGACCGATTTTGTCAAGCGTTCACAGATTGGAGCAAAGGGATTGGTTTACATTAAGTATAACAATGATGGTACAATCAAATCTTCTATCGATAAGTTCTATAGTGCCGAGGATTTGAAGGCTGTTTGTGAGCGTTGCGGAGCCAAGGAGGGAGATTTGATTCTTGTTATGTGCGGTAAGAAGAAGAAGACTCTTCCACAGCTGTGTGAGTTGCGTTTGGAGATGGGTAACCGTTTGGGCCTTCGTGATAAGAGCGTATTCAAGGCATTGTGGATTGTTGATTTTCCATTGCTGGAGTGGGACGACGAGACCGAGCGTTTCTATGCTATGCACCACCCATTCACAGCTCCAAAACCCGAGGATATCTATATGCTTGAGAGTAATCCGGGAGCAGTCAGAGCAAATGCCTATGATATGGTTATCAACGGAGTTGAGGTTGGTGGAGGATCAATCCGTATCCACGATAAGGAGTTGCAGGCAAGAATGTTCAGATGTTTGGGCTTTACTCAGGAGCAGGCAGAGTACCAGTTTGGCTTCCTGATGAATGCATTTAAGTATGGAGCTCCTCCTCACGGAGGTCTGGCATTCGGTTTTGACCGTCTGGCTTCAATGTTTGCACAACTTGATAGTATCAGAGATGTAATTGCATTCCCAAAGAACAATTCCGGACGCGATGTAATGATCGATTCGCCATCGCTTATTGCAGACGAGCAGTTGAAGGAGTTGGCTATCAAGGTTGATATAAAGTAATGAAATTTCAGGAGGTTTTAGGACAAAAGTCGCTTTGTGCGGCTTTTCCCGCCTCTTTGAAGAGCGGGCACGTGGCTCATGCTCAACTTTTTGCAGGAAAGAGTGGGTATGGATCACTGGCCTTGGCTTTGGCTGTTGCACAATATCTTTTGTGCAGCAATCAGGGCGATGATGATTCATGTGGGGAGTGTCCTGCATGCAGAAAGGTGATAAAAGGGGTACATCCCGATTTGCACTTTGTATATCCTGTAGTTAAGAAAAAAGATTCAGCCCCTGTTAGCGATGATTATCTGCAGCAGTGGCGTGAAATTGTAACCTCGCCCTATTTCAGTCTGGATGAGTGGATTGAGAAGATGGGGGGCGAAGAGAATGCACAGCCGATGATTTATGCGGCCGAGAGTGCGAACATTATAAAAAAATTATCGTTAAAGCCTTTTGAGGCAGACTGCAGAGTTGTGATAATATGGTTGCCGGAGCGCATGAACGAGGAGTGTGCCAATAAGTTGTTGAAGATATTGGAGGAACCCTATCCCGGAACCTATTTTATTCTGGTCAGCGAGCAGCCGGAGCGTCTGTTGACGACAATCAGGTCAAGAACACAAATGGTTATTATCCCTATGCTGGAGAAGGGAGTCATCGCCCATGAGCTGGGCAGAAGATATGGCTTGTCGGCTGAGCGAGGCAGATGGCTTGAGCGTATAGCCGCAGGAGATATGGTCAAGGCTATAGAACTTCTTAATGACGAGAGTAACCGCGCTAAAAACAGGGAGATGTTCATATCGCTGATGCGTTTGTGCTGGACTCGCGATATGGTGCCAGTAAATCGTTGGGTTAACGAGCTGGCAGATGCAGGGCGCGAACGGCAGAAACGTTTTTTGACCTATGCATCCGAGATGTTACGCGAGAATTTTATGCGTAATCTGAACAAGGATGAGATAGTATATATGACACCCGAGGAGGAGCAGTTTTCGGTTCGTTTTGCTCCCTATGTGAATGAGAATAATATTGTTGCGCTCTTTGCTGCGATGGAACAAGCTGCAATTGAGATTGGGCGTAATGGTAATGCCAAGATTATTTTAACGGACCTCTGCATTAAGGTCATGCAGAATATCAGACCTACGACATAAAGAGATTTGTTATGAGTGAAGAGATAGAGATTGAAAAGATACAAGAGCCTCACAGCCGTCACCCGGAACGAGATATTCCGGTGGTGGATCATCGTTTGTTGGCGGGGCGATTGCATGAATATGACTGGATGAAGGGTGTTCCGACAGTAACCACTGTATCGGATATCGTTGAGGTTAGGTTTAAGAATACCAGAAAGGCTTTCTTTACCAATCCGGAGGGTTTGCTTCTGAGCGAGGGCGATATAGTTGCGGTTGAGGCTGCTTTGGGACATGATATAGGAGTTGTCTGTCTGACAGGAGAGTTGGTTAAAGAGCAGATGCGTTTGAAGAGAGTTGATACTGAAAGAAATCCATTAAAACGTATCTATCGTAAAGCCAAACAACATGATATTGATAAGTGGCATCAGGCAATTGCTTTGGAGCATGATACAATGATCCGTTCCAGAAAGATAGCTGCCGATTTGAAATTGGATATGAAAATTGGCGATGTAGAGTATCAGGGAGACAAAACCAAGGCGATATTCTACTATATTGCAGATGAGAGAGTTGATTTCAGAACCTTGATTAAGGTTTTGGCCGATGCCTTCCATATCAGAATCGAGATGAAGCAGATTGGTGCGCGTCAGGAGGCAGGAAGAATAGGAGGTATTGGTCCTTGTGGCAGAGCTTTGTGCTGTTCTAAATTTATTACAAATTTTGTATCGGTATCAACGTCTGCTGCACGTTATCAGGACATATCGCTCAATCCGCAGAAACTTGCAGGCCAGTGTGGCAAGTTGAAATGTTGTCTTAACTATGAGGTTGATGCATACATTGATGCCCAAAAGGACTTCCCATCGCCCAATGTACAATTGAATGTCGGTGATGGTCTGTTGTACCACCAGAAAACCGATATCTTCAAAGGTTTGATGTTCTACACATCGGATAAGGAGGGTAGAGGAGCTTTGGTTGAGATTCCGGTGGCAAGAGTTAAAGAGATTATTGCTATGAACAGGAAGGGCATTATTCCGGAGAAGGCAATAGATGAGAGTGCTACAGAGAGAGTTATGACCTACTCGGATGGAATTGGCGAGGATAGTTTGAGCCGATTCGATGATGCAGGCAAGCGCTCCAAGAGGCGTAAGAACCAGAAGGGACGTAAGGAGCGTGTTCAGATTGAGCAACAACAGGGTGAGCCTCAACCGATAGCCGTAAAACCTGCTAATGATGAGGAGAATAAGGATGTAAAGAGAGAGGTTGAGGTTGTAAAGGAGGTGAATATCGCTTCAGATAAAGTTTCAGAAAGTATTGCGGCAGTTGTTAGTGGTGAGCCGACTAATGAAACAAATGGGGATTCTGCTAAAGAACAGACTCGTGAACCTCGTGAGCGTAACTTTAACCGCCCACGTCGCAATAAGGTGTTCCGTAAACGCGAAGAGCGCGAAGAGCGCGATGAACGAGAGGAGCGTAATGAGGTAAAAGATGTTGCCGAGACAGTGTCTCAGGAGAGTGGAGAGAAAAACAGTGCGCGACCTCAAAGAAGAAGGCATTGGTCTAATAATCGTCAGCGTCGCTTTAATAAACCAAATTCAACAAATAGTTCAGAAGAATGATACAAAGAGGAGGTTTTATCTCATCAATGCCACCGGGAGTAAGGCAACTACTGACCATCAATGTGGTGATGTTTTTTCTAACGATTATCGTCAGATCCACAGGAGTTAATCTAAATCAGTGGTTAGGATTGCATTTGGTTGGTTCTCAGATGTGGGGACCTTGGCAATATATTACCAGTATGTTTATGCATGGAGGTTTTGGCCACCTGTTCTTTAATATGTTTGCACTCTTTATGTTCGGACGTGTTTTGGAACAAGTTTGGGGAACAAAGCGTTTCATCATCTACTATATGATATGTGGATTAGGTGCAGGAATGCTTCACAACTTTGTATCGTGGTATGAGTTTAACAAAGTGTTGGAGCCATGTCGCGAGTTTGCGATGAATGCCTCGCCCGAAGCCCTTTATGATGTTGCAAAACATTTGGGCGATGGTCTGTTCAAGAAGGATGTAATATTCGGATTTATAGATCAGTGGCAGGCAGAACCGGGCAATTCACTCTATTTAGCCCAGGCAAAGAGTATGGTGTCGGAGATAGAGTCAACCTATAACACCATAGTTGAAAATACAACTACTATAGGGGCTTCCGGAGCTGTATTTGGAATTCTGTTGGCATTTGGAATGTTATTCCCAAATACAGAGATGTATATAATGTTCTTGCCAATTCCTATCAAAGCAAAATATTTCGTTGCAATATATGCCTTCATAGAACTTTTTGCAGGAGTTCAGCAGATCCCGGGCGATAATGTGGCACACTTTGCCCATTTAGGTGGCATGATAGTCGGTTTTGTATTGTTGAAAATCTGGAAAATGCGTAGAAATAGTTTCTATTGATATGTTTTATTATCAGGGTAATAATGGTGGAATGCCTCTCTTTTCGATGGGATTGCGCGATATTATAAAGAGTTCGTTTAGGAACGGTTCGGCTGTAACTAAACTGATATACATAAACATAGCGGTATATTTAGCTACCAAGGTAGGTCTGCTGCTGGCATTTTTTATGGGAATTGCCAAAGTGGAGTATTTCAGATTTCTGAACTCGGTTTTAGATTTGCCTGGAACTTTGACGGGGCTTAAGGATACTCCATGGAGTGTTTTGACATATATGTTTGTGCATTATGGGTTACTCCATCTGCTTTTCAATATGTTGCTTCTCTTTTGGGCGGGACGAGGTTTAAAGGGCAAACTATCAAACTCCGTAATTCTAATATTATACATAGTCGGAGGTGTTATAGGGGCTCTTGCATATATATTTATCGCTCCATATTATGAGGTATCGACTACCCATCTGGCAGGAGCATCGGCTTCGGTAATGACCCTTCTTTCTGTAAGGTGTATATGGCTTTGGCGAGATGAAGCTCATTTGCCACTTATAGGAGCAGTAAAGGGGGTATATCTGTTACTCTTTATACTGGGTTTTGAGTTATTGCAGTTAATGAACCCATTGAATGCCGGCAGTGCAGTTGTGCATATTGGTGGAGCTCTACTTGGAGTGATTGTAGGTTCTTTGCTTTTGTGCTGTAAAAGAGTTCCGGATAGTGCTGATGACAAGGATATCCATTGGGAAGGAGCAGAGGAGTGGAAAGCACCCCACAGGAGTGCAGACTCAAATAAAGGCAGTGACACCGATAGGGTAAATGCCATTCTTGACAAGGTGTCCGAAGAGGGGTATGAGAATCTTACTCCGGAGGAGAAGAGTATATTGTTCAAGTCAGGTCAGAGATAAAACAGAATATTATGAGAAGATTGTTATTTGTAATAGTAATGGCCTTTGCCTTAACTTCATGTGGCGAGGTAAAAGAGGAGGTTTGGGTTGAGAGTGACCAAATCAGATTTGATGTAACATGGGATATGACCAAAGAACCCGCTTCGGGAGGTTTTTCATTTGGCTCGCTATTGAGTAAGTTAGGAAGTTATATGCCTGCAAGTGTCAATACAACCCTTATGAAGAGTGCGTTTGAGCAGATGGGAGTCCCGTATAATGGTCAGACTAAGATAGATTCCACCATCTATTTTGATAAAATGTCGTTTTTCAATTACAATACTCTTTTATCGGCTATCAAGAGTAAGGATAGTAAGGGTGTATTGACGTTGAAGGAGCAGCAGGCATTGTCGAAAGCATTGTGTAATGCAGTAAAGGGAGGTTGGGCAAAGTGTAACATTGATGCTCCTGCCAATAAGTATATCTTTAAGTTGCATATAGAGTGGGTGGATATGGATGACTTCAATACTATAAGCCGTAATCTGTATAAGATTGACAAGGAGTATGGTCTGGACTTGCACTATATCTTTGAGGGTAATAACAACTCTTTCCTTTTCTATCCTACCAATAAGGGCTTCGTTCGTGGAAGTTGTGACTATGCACACTTGATTGATGTTAATGGTAGCGGGCCGTTTGCTTCAGATTCTCGTTTAGAGTATATTTTTGGCGATGGTAAGAGTTATGATATGGTGTCGATTTTCCATTTGCCAAAGAAGGTTTCATCGATGAGTAATCCCAAAGCTACTCTTTCGGGAGATAAGAGAACTGTAACCTTAAAACTTACTGCATCGGATATGTCGGCAGGCAGAACCCCCGCTAACGAAATAAAGTATTAAGAATCTGATATTTTTGTAATAAAACAGTTATCGCCCCTCAAAAGTTCAAACTTGCGAGGGGCGATTTGTCTGCTCTTTCTGCTGCTATAGTGGTAACATCACGCATAAGCTACCATAGCCCATTATCATCCAATCTCATTTGTGTAACTACATCAGACACCTTGCCATCTTTGAACTCTATTCTGGTTCTAATGCAAACTCCCATATCGCCTCTTTGTAATTTAACATTTTGATTCGCTACGTTCAGACTATCTACTATATTTTTATCATAAGCATTCGTAAAATCAAGATGCTCAAAATATCCCTGAAGACCATTTGTGACCCAAACATATAGACGCTGAGTTTCCACAACTCCTTCAGATCCAAAATTAAAGGTTCCTTTTCCTAATGCCCATATTTCCTCTCCATCAGGATCAATCAGATTGGTGGGGTTGTTGGCACAGTAGGCGTAGGGAGTTGTTTTCATGGCGCAAGACATATAACTATCAAGACCGACGGGGATTATCAATAAGAATAAAGCATTTCATTTACGGTTTTTACAATTCTACCATCTTTAATCTCTATCCTATAGAACAATCTGATTTTTTTACCTTGCCCTATCTTGTTGCACTTCTGCGCATTTTCTGGTGAATCTACCCATATTGAACGAGACCTATGGAATTTTCTGAAATCATTCCGAGCATAATCATAATACCATCTGTTATGATTGGCGAGGTTAAATATGTAAGGTAATGCAGAACTTCTCATTGGATAGGAAAATAACGTGTATGATTTAAACATCTGGTCATATTGAGTTTCATTTATCCTGGCGTCAAGTTCGGCATCCTCAACATCATACTTTATTGTATCCCATATAATCTTGTCATTATATACTTCATGTAAATACAACCGGCTATGATTTGAATTGAATTTGGCTACATTAAATAAAGGATTATTGGAAACCTCAA
>JAGBFU010000050.1 GCA_017936285.1 Marinifilaceae bacterium
AACTATTGTAAAGAAAAGTTTGGAAATTAAAGAAATAAAGAGTAATTTTGCACCCGATTTTTGACAAAATAATGTCTAACTTATTAATTTGTAACAGTTTAAATTATGGCAGACGAGAAAATTTACGCTGCGACCAGCGCAGAGCCAGATGAGAACTTCGATTGGGAGGCATATGCCAATGACGAAGTAGTATCATCAGAGGAGAAGGAGACTTTGACTCAAAAGTATTCTGAGACCTTGTCAAAGGTATCAGAGAAGGAGGTTGTTGAGGGAACAGTTATCTCTATCAACAAACGTGAGGTTGTTGTTAACATTGGTTACAAATCAGACGGTATCATCTCAATGAATGAGTTCCGTTACAATCCTGATTTGAAGGTTGGCGACAAGGTAGAGGTTTATGTTGAGACACAGGAGGACAAGAAAGGTCAGTTGAACTTGTCTCACAAGCAGGCACGTGCATTGCGTAGCTGGGATCGTGTTAACGAGGCTTTGAACAACGACGAGATTGTTAAGGGATATGTTAAGTGCCGCACTAAGGGTGGTATGATTGTTGACGTATTCGGAATTGAGGCATTCTTGCCAGGTTCTCAAATCGACGTTAAGCCTATCCGCGATTACGATGTATTCGTAGGTAAGACAATGGAGTTCAAGGTTGTTAAGATTAACCAGGAGTTCCGCAATGTAGTTGTATCTCACAAGGCTCTTATTGAGGCTGAGTTGGAGCAGCAGAAAAAAGATATTATCTCTAAACTTGAGAAGGGTCAGGTTCTTGAGGGAATCGTTAAGAACATCACTTCATACGGAGTATTCATTGACTTGGGTGGCGTAGATGGTTTGATTCACATTACAGATCTTTCATGGGGTCGCGTAAATCATCCAAACGAGATTGTTACTTTGGACGAGAAGTTGAACGTTGTAATCCTTGACTTCGATGATGAGAAGAAGAGAATTGCATTGGGATTGAAGCAACTTACTCCACATCCATGGGACTCTTTGAGCGCTGATCTTAAGGTTGGAGATACAGTTAAGGGTAAAGTAGTTGTTATGGCTGATTATGGTGCATTCGTTGAGATTGCTACCGGTGTTGAGGGATTGATTCACGTTTCTGAGATGAGTTGGTCACAGCACTTGCGTTCAGCTCAGGACTTCTTGAAAGTTGGTGACGAGGTAGAGGCTATCATTTTGACTCTTGACCGTGACGAGCGTAAGATGTCTTTGGGTATGAAGCAGTTGAAGTCAGATCCATGGCAGAATATCGAGGAGAAGTATGCAGTTGGTACAAAGCACGTTGCTACTGTACGTAACTTCACAAACTTCGGTGTATTCGTAGAGATCGAGGAGGGTGTTGACGGATTGATCCACATCTCTGATCTTTCTTGGACAAAGAAGATTAAACACCCATCAGAGTTCACTCAGGTTGGTGCAACAATCGACGTTGCAGTTCTTGAGATCGACAAGGAGAACCGCAGATTGTCTTTGGGCCACAAGCAGCTTGAGGAGAATCCATGGGATGTATTCGAGAACATCTTCACAGTTGATTCAATCCACGAGGGTACTATCACCGAGATCTTTGACAAGGGTGCAGTTGTAGCTCTTCCATACGGAGTAGAGGGATTTGCAACTCCAAAGCACTTGGTTAAGGAGGACGGAACTCAGGCTAAGGCTGAGGAGAAGTTGGCATTCAAGGTGATCGAGTTCAACAAGGGTGCTAAGCGTATCATCCTTTCTCACTCACGTACATTCGAGGATGTTCAGAAGGCTCAGAAAGAGGCTGAGGAGAAGCAGACCAAGAAGGCTGTAAAGCAGGTTAAGGAGAAGTTGGAGAAGACCACTCTTGGTGATATCTCTGACTTGGCTGCTCTTCGCGATCAGTTGAGTGCAAACGACGAAAAGTAATTCACTTGTGAAGTTTGAACTTACAATATTGGGGTGCGCTTCAGCCGTACCCCTGAAACATAGAAATTGCACCGCTCAAGTATTAAATGTACTTGAGCGGTACTTTCTTATAGATTGTGGTGAAGGAACCCAGCTGCAGCTGCGCCGTTTTGGAATTCCATACAATAAAATCAACCACATATTTATCTCTCACCTTCATGGTGACCATTTTTTTGGACTGATAGGTTTCTTGTCCAGTCTCTCGATGCAGAACAGGAAGGGAGATATGCATATCTATGCCGATAAGAGGTTGGAGAAACTGTTAATATCTCAGTTGAACCTGATGAGGGCACATCTGGGATATCGACTTGTTTTTCATCACCTGACACGTGAACGTACACTTCTTTATGAGGATAGTGTTGTGACAGTTGAGTCGTTCCCCTTGAAACATAGGGCAGAGGCGCCGAGTTGCGGATTCCTGTTTAGGGAGAAGAATCGTAAAAGAACAATAATAAAAGAGGCGGTAGAGCGAGTGGGGGTACCGGTATCATTTATGCAGTATCTGCAGGTGGGCGAGGATTTCCGTAAACCCGATGGCGAGATTATTCCAAATGCAGAACTTACAATTGAACCTCCTCGTTCAAGGTCGTATGCCTTTGTATCCGATACATTATATTTGCCCGAGATTGTTGAGCATATAAGGGGAGTTGATATGCTTTATCATGAGGCGACATATTGCCACGAATACTTATCGTTGGCAGAACTCAACTTCCACACAACTGCGCGACAGGCTGCTACGATTGCTGCCGAGGCGGGTGTGAAACATCTTGTTGTGGGCCACTATTCGGCACGATATCCCGATGCTACACCTGTTATTGAGGAGGCGCGTGAAGTGTTTCCAAATACCGATGGAGCAGCCGATGGAGTAGTGTTTGAAATTCCACTTGAAAAACGTAAATTTGTGCAGAACAACAAATAGTGCGTTATTATGAAAAACAACAATCATCTGGTGATAATGGCAGGCGGAGTTGGCAGTCGCTTCTGGCCAATGAGTACCCCTGAAACTCCAAAGCAGTTTATTGATGTTCTAGGTGTAGGCAAGAGTCTGTTGCAGCTTACTGTTGAACGATTTGATGATATATGCCCGATATCCAATGTGTGGGTGGTTACCTCGAAACGGTACAGAGATATTGTAATGGAGCAGTTGCCGGGATTGCCTGAAGAGAATCTGTTACTTGAGCCATGCATGCGTAATACTGCACCATGTATAGCCTACGTCGCCTGGAAGATTGCAAAACGTTTTCCCGATGCAAATATTGTTGTATCGCCCAGTGATCATATTGTGATTGATGGTGCTGAGTTTAAGCGTGTTATTGAGCAAGGATTGAGATTTACCGAGAATCAGGATGTTATTCTCACTTTGGGAATGATGCCTACTCGTCCCGAAACAGGATATGGTTATATCAAGGCAGAAAACGGGACAATCGAGACCTCGCTCGAAGCTAATCCGATGTTGCCGCTTGGTGGCTATTGGGATGTTAATCTGATACCTGAGCCTCAAGAGGTTAAGAATGATATTCTTAAGGTTGAGAGTTTTAAGGAGAAGCCGAATCTGGCTACAGCTGAGCGCTATTTGAACGAGGGGGGCTACTACTGGAATGCAGGAATATTTGTGTGGAATGTCAAGTCTATTTGCAAAGCCCTTCGTGAGCATCAGCCAGAACTTGCCGAGCAGTTTGATTCATTATTGCCGGTAATGTATGAGGTGGAGGAGCAGAGGGTTATTGATGAGAAGTTCCCGGAGTGCAAAGCTATATCGATTGACTACGCAGTTATGGAGCATGCCGATAATATCTATGTGCTTCCCGCAGATTTCGGATGGTCGGATTTGGGAACATGGGGCTCATTGCAGACTCAGCTTCCACGGGATGAATATGGAAATGCAGTTGTGGGCGATGCTGCCAAACTGATTGAGTGTGAGGATTGTATTGTGCATGTGGCACAGGACAAGAGTATGGTTTTGCAGGGCTTGAAGGGGTACATTGTTGCCGAGCATAACGGTGTTCTGATGGTGTGCAGATTGCAGGATGAACAGCGTATTAAAAGTTTCTCAGAATCCTTGAAAAAATAGATAGTTTTCATTACCTTTGAGGATTGTGTTCTAATAGACAAATAATATGGGATTTAACGATTTTTTGATGAAAATTTTCGGTAATAAGGCCGAAAAAGATATGAAGGAGTTGCGACCGATTGTCAGCAAAATCAATGCTGAGTGGGAGAAACTCAAGAATTTGGATATTGACTCGCTACGTGAGGTTTCTGCCGAAATGAAGGCAGAGATTCGTGCATATATTAAAGCCGAGACCGACGAAATTGCTGAGTATAAGCGTCGAGTGGATGAGGAGAATCCTACAATTGAGGAGCGTGAGGAGATCTATAATGAAATCGATAAGATTGAGAAGGTTATAGACGATAAGGTTGAGCAGGTTTTGACCAAGCTTCTTCCAAAGGCTTTTGCCGTTGTTAAGGAGACTGCACGTCGATTCAAAGAGAATAAGGATATTGTAGTTAAGGCTACACAGATGGATCGCGATTTGTCGGTTGAGCATGATTTTGTTGATATCGACGGCGATAATGCAATATGGCATAATGAGTGGACTGCCGGAGGAAACAAGACTATCTGGGAGATGGTTCACTATGATGTGCAGTTGATTGGAGGTACAGTTCTTCACCAGGGTAAGATTGCCGAGATGGCTACCGGAGAGGGAAAGACTCTGGTTGCAACATTGCCAGTATTCCTTAATGCATTGAGTGGTCGTGGAGTTCACGTGGTAACTGTGAACGATTACCTTGCAAAGCGTGACTCTGAGTGGATGGGCCCATTGTATATGTTCCATGGTTTGAGTGTCGATTGTATTGATAAACACCAGCCCAATTCAGACTCTCGTAAAAAGGCGTATATGTGCGATATTACCTTTGGTACCAACAACGAGTTTGGTTTCGACTACCTACGCGACAATATGGCTATTCGCCCCGAGGATCTGGTTCAGAGAAAGTTGAACTACGCTATCGTAGATGAGGTGGACTCGGTATTGATCGATGATGCTCGTACTCCGTTGATTATCTCTGGACCTGTTGCAAAACGCAGCGGAGATGAGTTGTTTGTTGAGTATCGTCCAAGAGTTGAGCGTCTTGTAAAGATGCAGCGTGAGTTTGTACAGAAGATATTCAACGAGGCCAAGGTGTTGTTGGCGAGCGATGATTCGAAAAAGCGTCAGGAGGGTGGAGTGTTGTTGTTGCGTGCCCATAAGGGACTTCCGAAATATACACCGTTGATCAAGTTCCTTAGTGAGCAGGGTAACAAGGCAATTCTTATCAAGACCGAGAATGAGTATATGGCCGAGAACAACCGCCGTATGCCCGAGATTACAGATCCTCTTTTCTTTGTAATTGATGAGAAGCAGAACTCTGTTGAGCTTACCGATAAGGGACACGATACAATTACTGCTTCGGGCGAGGATCCCGAGTTCTTCATTCTTCCGGATATTGGAGATAAACTGGCCGACCTTGAGCATTCAGATTTGAGCGAGGAGGAGCGTTTGGCCAAGAAGGATGAGCTGGTACAGCAGTATGCAGTTAAGAGCGAGCGAGTTCACACTATAAATCAGTTGTTGAAGGCATACGCAATGTTTGATAAGGATGTTGAGTATGTTGTTATGGATAATCAGGTTAAGATTGTTGATGAGCAGACCGGTCGTATTATGGAGGGACGTCGTTACTCTGATGGTTTGCACCAGGCAATCGAGGCTAAGGAGGGTGTGAAGGTTGAGGCTGCAACTCAGACATTTGCAACCATTACACTTCAGAACTACTTCAGAATGTATCACAAGCTGGCAGGAATGACAGGAACTGCCGAGACCGAGGCCGGAGAGTTCTGGGATATCTATAAGCTGGATGTTGTGGTAATTCCAACCAACCGTCCTATTTTGAGAAACGATAACAACGATTTGGTTTATAAAACCAAACGTGAGAAGTATAATGCGGTGATTGCCGAAATTGAGCGACTACTGGCAGAGGGACGTCCGGTCCTCGTAGGTACCACATCGGTCGAGGTATCGGAGTTGTTGTCAAAGATGTTGACAATCCGTCATATCCCTCACCAGGTATTGAATGCCAAGTTGCACCATCGCGAGGCTGATATTGTTGCTGAGGCCGGTAAGAAGGGAACAGTAACCATTGCAACCAATATGGCTGGTCGTGGAACCGATATCAAGTTGTCGCCCGAGGTTAAAGAGGCAGGTGGATTGGCAATTATCGGAACCGAGCGTCACGACTCCCGTCGTGTTGACCGTCAGTTGCGTGGACGTGCGGGACGTCAGGGAGACCCGGGTTCTTCACAGTTCTTTGTATCGCTCGAGGATAATTTGATGCGTCTGTTCAGCTCTGAGAGAATCATCAAGGTTATGGATACTCTTGGACACGAGGATGGCGATGTTATCCAGCACTCAATGATTACCAAATCAATCGAGCGTGCTCAGAAGAAGGTAGAGGAGAACCACTATGGAGTTCGTAAACACCTTTTGGAGTATGATGATGTGATGAACTCACAACGTACCGTTATATACAAACAGCGCAGAAGTGCACTTTTGGGAGAGCGTATCGGAGTTGCTATTGCAAACAATACATACGATTTGTGTTCAGTATTTGTTGAGCAGTACAGAAAGAGTGGCGATGCTGAGCAGTTCAGACAAGATGTAATGAGATATATGTCTGTCGATTTTGATCTTGAGAGCGACAATTTCAAGAATTTGAAGGCTTCTGATCAGGTTGATACTCTATACAAAGCAGTACGTGATGCATATGACCGTAAGATGGCTATGGTTACAAAACTTGTATTCCCTGTTATCAAGGATGTTTATGAGAACAAGAGCGACATTTACAAGAATATCGTTATTCCATTCACAGATGGTGTTAAGGGATATAATATCAATGTAAATCTTGAGAAGGCATACAAGAGTAATGGCGAGGCTTTGATTCGTGCATTGGAGAAGAGCATTATGCTGGTCTATATTGATGATTCATGGCGTGAGCATTTGCGTGAAATGGATGATTTGAAACAGTCGGTACGTAATGCGCACTATGAGCAGAAAGATCCGCTTGTAATCTATAAGTACGAGTCTTATGATCTGTTCCGTAACATGATTGACGAGATTAACAAGAAGGTTATCTCAACATTGATGAAGGTTCAGATCCCTGTGCCGGATCCGGACAGAGTTCGCGAGGCTGAGCAGAGAAAGACGGATATGAGCCGTATGAGTGCAAGCCGCCCGGGCGAGGAGCAGGCGGATGCCGGTCAGCAGGCTGCTATTGCTGCAGGTCAGAATGTAAGTCGTCAACCACGTAAGGTAGAGCCTGTACATGTTGCACCAAAGGTAGGCAGAAATGAGCCTTGTCCATGTGGTTCAGGTAAGAAGTATAAGAATTGTCATGGTAAAAATGCTTAATGAGTAGTATTATGGAGTGGAATGTAGATCCCATATTATTCAGTATTGGCGGCTTTCAATTACGCTACTACTCATTGCTCTTTATAATCGGATTCATATTGGGTTATAGGGTGATTGTTGCAATGATGAAGGCTGAAAAGCAGCCGGTAGAGTGGGCAGACAAGATGTTTGTCTATGCTGCAGTTGCAACTATTATCGGAGCACGTCTGGGTCACTGTATATTTTATGATTGGGCATATTATGGAAATCATATAGGTGAAATATTCCTGCCTTTCCATAATGGTAAATTTACCGGATTTGCTGGGCTGGCTAGCCATGGGGCTGCAATTGGATTGATTATTGCAATGTATCTCTATTCAAAAAGAATTACCCATAAGGGGTTCTTCTGGGGATTGGACAGATTGGTTGTGGCTGTAGCGATTGCGGGAGTTTGCATCCGTTTGGGTAATTTGATGAATTCCGAGATTGTCGGAGCAGTAACCGATGTTCCATGGGGTTTCCATTTTACCCGTGTTGATGGAGATAATTCTATATTACGACACCCGGCACAGCTTTATGAGGCGTTCAGTTATCTGGTGATTTTTGGAATATTGATGTATATGTACTGGAAAAAGGATGCCGGTTCAAAGCCGGGATTGCTTTTTGGAAGTATGATATTTATGGTGTTCCTTGCACGTTTCATTATTGAGTTTGTGAAGGAGGTTCAGGAGCCTTGGGAGCAGGGAATGGCGTTGAATATGGGACAGCTTCTAAGTATTCCGTTCGTCCTGATTGGAGCCTACTTTATTTACAGAGCTTTGAGAGTTAGAAGTTAATAAATAATTAGGAATTAGGAATTAGGAAAAATCGTGCAAGGTGAGTGCAGAAGCCAAGTTTACTTGGATTATGCCGAGCCGCCGCCGATTTTGCGGAAACACTTTG
>JAGBFU010000051.1 GCA_017936285.1 Marinifilaceae bacterium
CGTGTTTCCGCAAAATCGGCTGCGGTTCGGCATAATCCAAGTAAACTTGGCTTCTGCTCTCACCTTGCACGATTTTTCCTAATTAACTATTAACTCCCAACTAATCTGCGCAAATCACATCTTTACATTTATTGTTATCTGTCAAACTATGTTTTCTTTACTTGCTATCTCGTGGATTTGCTTTAATTTGTTGTCTACCAACCCCCAAACCCCCTTCGTTCAGCGCGCTAACGCTTGCTTTCGCTAATAAGGGGGCTTTACTCGCTTCGCTCGTTAACTCCTAACTTATTCCTAATTCCTCATTCCTAATTCCTCATTCGCAAAAGTGAGCCAATGGGCCGGGACCTTTACCCAAAGTCCAATCCTTTGCTCCGGCAATGGCAGCCGCAACATACTCTTTTGCCTTACCAATGGCATCGGCTAAAGAGAAGCCTTGTGCCAAAAATGTGGCAATTGCCGATGAAAGAGTACAGCCAGTTCCATGAGTATTAAGACTATCTATTCTAAATCCGTTAAAATGATATACCCTCTCCTTATACCAAAGCACATCGCACATCAAATTTCCATCCAGATGTCCACCTTTAACCAAAACAGCACACCCATACTTTTCACCCAACTCCTGTGCCACTATCTCCATGTCAGCAACACCACGAATCTCCCTTTCCACGAGCATGGTTGCCTCATGAATATTTGGAGTTATCAAAGTCGAAAGAGGCAACAATCTGCTCTTCACATACTCAACACACTCACTCCGCATAAGACGTGAACCGCTTGTTGAAATCATCACGGGATCATAGACTATATGTTTCGGAGCATATTTGGCAATTCCTGTTGCAACACTCTCGACTATCTGAATAGAGTGCAACATCCCTATTTTTACCGAATCAACTTTCAAATCAGACATCACAGCCTCTATCTGCTCTGTAACAACTCTTTGAGGCACTTCATGAATCGCTGTTACCCCCATTGTATTCTGAGCTGTTACTGCAGTAATGACCGAGGCCGCATAACCGCCATTTGCCGAGATTGCCTTTATATCCGCCTGGATTCCGGCACCTCCTGAGCTATCAGAACCTGCAATTGTAAGAACAACCGGAGGCTCCATTCTGCTTTTCAACTCTTTAAAATAGCTGACAACACTATCACACTCTCTGCTCCATATATCTCCAAGCATTGCAACGCCTCCAAAGCCCAAACAACTCAATTCCCTGAACTTATCCATTGTCACACCCCCAAGCGCAATCACCTTCTCATCAATTATACCTTCCCTATGAGCATTAAGCAACTCCTCTTTTGTAAACGATGCTTTGTAACCCTCTTTCGATATACTGTCATATACAGGACTAAGGAAAAGATAATCACAACTCTCCTTGTATCGTTTTATCTCATCAAAGGAGTGACAGGAGCGACTAATATGCCCCCGATAACCATCGGGAATCTCCCCGTCCCGGTGATTTAAATGAATCCCACGCAAACCATATTTGGCAACCAAATGGAAATGGCTGTGCAGGACTACTCTATTGCGAAATTTTTCCGGAATAGCCTCTATAAAGGTTTCAAGTTCATGGGCGAGGAGTCCCGGTTTTCTCAAATGCAAAAACTGTAACCCTGCTCTGAAGAGCGCTGTAACCATCTCTATCTCTCCATCAAAAAGGTCTGGTTTTGTTATAACTACAACTCTCTTCATAATTCAATTATTCCACTCTGCATTGTTCGTAAATCGATATACCACAAACGTCCATAGAGAGGCTTGCCATAGCCACAAATCACCTTCAACACCTCATGTGCCTGTACTGCTCCGACTACTGCCGCAGTTGTTCCAACTACCGCCCTCTCCATTTCCGAAACCTCGCCACAAGCGGGATATAAATCTCTGTAGGTTTTTATACTATGCTTGCCATCAAACAGTGCCACCTGTCCCACGAATCCCTCTATAGCTCCATATACATAGGTTTTACCCATAGCCATACAATAATCGCTTAGAAGATAGCGGGTTTCAAAGTTATCACATCCATCAACAACAATATCGTAATCCGAAATAATACGAGCGATATTCTCACTATTGAGATACTCGGGATATGAAACTACCTCTACATGAGAATTCAACTCATTGAGACGTTTTTGAGCAATATTAACCTTCAACTCTCCCTGCTCTGGCTCTGAATATAGAATTTGACGTTGTAAATTACTTAAACCTACAATGTCCGCATCTACGATTCCCAATTTCCCGACTCCTGCAGCAACAAGATAGAGAGCTGCCGGAGAACCAAGTCCTCCGACGCCCACTATAAGAACCTTTGCCTTTTTAAGTTTATATTGTCCCTCTTCACCTATCTCGGGAAGGGATATCTGACGAATATACCTCTCCATTTTCACTACTTAGTCAAAATATCAAATGAGGAATCCCAATCTTTCCATACCGGCTCTCGTCCCAACTCTTTTAAACGTTGAAATATCTCTTTTGCCGTACGAGCATCATCAACATCAAACTGCTTCAGAACCTCAGGATAGGTGTAGTAACCTCCAGGTTCGGTTTTACTCTCCGCACTCATTGTTGTAACTCCAAGAGTTGCCATATTGTCGCGAATATATGGAGTCTCTCGAGTTGAGAAGGAGATATCCACATCGTGATCAAATATACGCATTGCAAAGGTCAATTGCGCCAACTCCTTATCACTCATCACTACGTTAGGCTGAAAACCTCCATTCTCTGCCGGTCGCATTCTTGGGAAGTTAACACTATACCTGGTACGCCAGTATTTACGTTGCAAATAGCGCAGATGGTAGGCCATCATTGTAACATCGGTACGCCAATCCTCCAAGCCTATCAATACTCCCATTCCTATTGAGTGGACTCCGGCCTGCCCCATACGGTCAAATCCATTTAATCTCCACTCAAAATCGGCTTTCATGCCACGAGGATGGTAGATATTGTATCTGGAACGATTATAGGTCTCCTGAAAACATATTACCCCATTCAATCCATGCTTTATAAGTTCTGCATACTCTTCAGATTTGAGAGGCATCACCTCGATTTTCAGATTGTCAAAATATCTCTTGGCCAAATCCAACGCTTTTGCCAGATAGGGAACTCCGGCTTTTACCGGATTCTCGCCGGTTACCAACAATATGTTTTCAAATGGCCCCAACTCCTTTATTGCCTTAAACTCATCCTCTATCTGTTCTATTGTCAATATTGTTCTCGGCATTGGATTTGTTACATGAAATCCGCAATAGAGACACGAGTTTACACATGAATTTGTCAGGTACAATGGAATAAACAGTGATATGGTTTTGCCAAATCGCTCCTCCGTATAGTGACGACTCAGAAAAGCCATCTGCTCCAGATATGGCTCTGCTGCCGGCGAGATTAACGCCATAAAATCATTTACATCACAATACTCCTTTTGTAATGCCCTGCGCACATCGGCATCAGTTTTTGCATATATCTCTTTTGAAACCTCGTCCCACGAGATTTTATTCAATTCATCGGAAAACATTACAACCTCTTTAGTTCATGTGTTAATTTCAATGCACAAAAATTTGGACCGCACATAGTGCAATACTCTCCATCTGTATGACGTCCCTCCTCGAAATATTCCAGCGCTTTTTCGGGATCCAGACTTAAATGGAACTGGTCTCGCCACCTAAACTCAAAACGAGCTTTACTTAACGCATTATCGCGAATAATGGCTCCCGGATGTCCCTTTGCAATATCCGCTGCGTGTGCAGCAATCTTATATGTTATTACACCTGTCCTAACATCTTCTCTATTTGGCAAGCCTAAATGCTCCTTAGGTGTTACATAACAAAGCATTGCCGTTCCAAACCAACCTATTTGCGTTGCACCGATTGCCGAGGTTATATGATCATAGGCAGGAGCAATATCTGTAACCAACGGTCCTAATGTATAGAACGGAGCTTCGTGACACTTCTCTATCTGTCTCTCCATATTCTCTTTAATCTTGTGCAATGGCACATGACCCGGTCCCTCAATAAAAGCCTGGACATTTTTATCCCACGCCCTCAAAACCAACTCTCCCAATGTATCAAGCTCTGCAAATTGCGCCTCATCATTTGCATCTGCAATAGAGCCGGGGCGCAAGCCATCGCCCAATGAAACAGCAACGTCATATTGGGCTAAAATATCACATATTTCATCAAAGTGCTCATATAGAAAACTCTCTTGATTATGATACAAGCACCATTTACTCATAATGCTTCCTCCACGGCTCACTATTCCGCACAAACGCTTGTCTGCCAAGTGAACATTTTTTAATCTGACCCCCGCATGAATAGTAAAATAGTCCACTCCCTGTTCACACTGCTCTATCAAGGTATCTTTGTATATCTCCCAAGTCAGTTCTTCAACTTTGCCATCGACCTTTTCCAGGGCTTGATAGATTGGAACCGTGCCAACAGGGACAGGGCAATTTCGAATAATCCACTCTCTCGTCTCATGAATATTGGCACCTGTACTTAAATCCATCAGTGTATCACCACCCCATTTACAACTCCAGACAGCCTTATCGACCTCCTCATCTATTGACGATGTTGTTGCCGAGTTTCCGATATTCGTATTTATCTTGACTAAAAAGTTCCTTCCTATAATCATTGGCTCGCTCTCGGGATGGTTGATATTTGCAGGTAGAACGGCTCTACCGGCAGCAATCTCACTTCTCACGAACTCCGGAGTGATATGCGAATCAATTCCCAACTCTTGGCAGTTCATATTTTCACGGATTGCCACATACTCCATCTCGGGTGTGATAATTCCTGCCTTTGCGTATGCCATTTGCGTTATGCTCTTACCGGGAATAGCTCTGTAAGGCTTCGCAATATGCTCAAAACGCAAACAATCCAGACTTTTATCAGCCATTCGCATTCGGCCATATTCACTACTCAGATCCGACAACTTCTCCACATCTCCACGACTTTGAATCCATCCCTCACGCACACGCTCTATACCTTTTTTTAAATCCACCTCAACTGTGGAATCCGAAAAAGGGCCACTTGTATCATAAATATAGACCGGCTCATTGGGAGTAACCACGCGTTCACCATTTACTACATTAACCGTTGGAGTCAAATTTACTCTCTGCATTCCTACCTTGATAAATGGGAACAACGTTCCACTGATATATGCCTTTTCTCTTTGAGCGTAAGGTTTTGTATTTTGATTACTCATTATGTCTCTCGAATAAATATTAAACACAATTAATCATTAAGGAATGCTGTCAGGGGCGAGGAGGCAGATGCCTGCATGTTGTGCATAACTGACCCCAGACCGGCCTCGAATGCTCTTCTTCCCGATATAACTGCCTCTTTAAAAGCAATAGCCATTTCAATAGGATTGGCAGCAACAGCAATCGCAGTATTAACCAAACAGGCATCTGCTCCCATCTCCATCGCCTCGGCAGCATGACTTGGCGCACCGATTCCTGCATCTACAACAACCGGCACATTGGATTGCTCTATGATGATTTGCAAAAAATCTTTGGTACGCAATCCTTTATTGGTTCCAATTGGAGCTCCCAAAGGCATAACCGTAGCAGCTCCCGCCTCCTCTAAATGTTTACACAAGGTTGGATCTGCCTGACAATATGGAAGAACCACAAAGCCCATTTTTACCAACTGCTCAGTAGCTTTAAGTGTCTCTATTGAATCGGGTAACAGATATTTGGGATCGGGATGAATCTCCAGTTTCAACCAATTTGTTCCAAATGCTTCTCGCGACATTTGAGCTGCAAATATTGCCTCTTCCGCTGTTCGTACTCCCGAGGTATTTGGCAGCAATTGAATTGAAGGCGATTGGATATGAATTAACAAATCATCCTCTTTATCATTAAGTTCTACCCTTTTCATAGCCAATGTTACCATCTCTGTTTCTGACGCAATGATAGACTTTTGCATCAACTCGCTTGAAGGGAATTTACCTGTTCCCAAAAACAGGCGAGAGTTAAACTCTTTGCCTGCAATTATCAATTTATCCATTATATCTCTATTTTATTTATACTCATTACATTGTGTTATAATATCACGCATCTCATCAACAGGATTCTCTGCGTTAAGAATAGCACCACTTAAGGCGACTCCGGAAACTCCTGTCTCAAGCAACCCAGGGATATCATCTTTCGTTATTCCCCCAATTGCCACCAAAGGGATAGATATGCCTCTCTCCCTCATCTGTTTTATGATTTCGGAATAGCCATCAATTCCAAGAATCGGACTTAAATTGGATTTTGTTGTAGTAAATCTGAAAGGACCGCAACCGATATAATCAGCCCCGGAGTCATAGTGCATTACAACATCATTAAAGGTATTGGCAGTTCCACCGATAACTCTATCTCTCCCCAGTACTCTGCGTGCTTCAGCAATGGGCATATCACCCTTGCCCAAATGCACTCCGTCAGCTCCGGCATCAATTACTGCCTGAATATTATCATCAATTATAAAGGTCGCATTATATTGATCACATAAACGGCGCACCTCACGGGCCGTATTTAACAGAGTTGTATCATCAGAATTCTTCATTCTGAGTTGAATCCAGCGACAACCACCCTCTAAGGCAATAGATACCGAATCAAGATAGGAGATCTTGTCAGTAAAATGGGTAATAAACTGTACCTGTGACATATTACCCTCCACAAACTGCCTTAATGATAATTATATCCATCCCCTCGCTCAATATGAAAGATTTCCATTCTGAACGAGGTATCATACGTTGATTCACAGCTACAGCAATCCCTGTAGCCGGTAAATTCAATTCCAAAGAAAGTTGTGTCAGATTTTCCGCACCGCTCTCGACTGCTTTGTTGTTGATTACTAATCTCATAGTCACTATTTTAAGAATTTGTGATATGAAATACAAAGCGGTGCTCTCCATATATGGAGGATATGCTTCGAAGATACTTCTCTTCTCTAACAATTCCTACGACAGTACTAACTGTATCAGGTTCCAGGGTATAATCTCAGCCTCACTCATTCCACACTATATGGTAATAAGAGGCACCCCTCTGCTATTTCGGAGTCAAAGGTATAAACAATAGAGAGAAAAAACAATAGTTACACAAAAACTGTACACATTTTTGTAATCTTTAGGCTAATAGGTCAGAATCTCAGGACCCTCTTCAGTGATTAAAACGGTATATTCCCACTGGGCTGAGGGCTTTTTATCAATTGTGGTTACTGTCCAGCCATCCTTTTCATCAATGTCAATTTCATAACGCCCCATGTTTACCATAGGTTCAATAGTAAAGACCATTCCCGGTACTAAAACCATACCTGTATTCTTTTTACCGACATGACTCACAAAAGGATCCTCGTGAAATTTTATACCAACTCCATGACCGCCAAAATCGCGAACAACCGAGAATCCGTTTCCCTCAACATGCTGCTGAACCGCAGCTCCGATATCGCCCAGGAAATGCCATGCACGAGCAGCCTTCAACCCCTCTTCCAATGCCTCCTTGGCCACCTTTACCAAACGCTCACGTCCTGCATCTGTCTTTCCAATGATAAACATTCTTGAAGCATCGGAATAGTAACCATTATAGATAGTTGATACATCTACATTGACAATATCGCCCTCCTTAAGGATTGTCTCCTCGCTCGGAATTCCATGACAAACCACATGATTTATTGAGACACAAACACTCTTGGGAAATCCTTCGTAGTTCAATGGTGCAGGGATTGCTCCATGCTCTGTAGTATAATCATATACCCACTTATCAATCTCGGCAGTCGATACTCCCGCCTTGATTCGTTCAGCGACATAGTCCAACACTCCTGTATTGATAACTCCGCTCGCACGTATGCCCTCGATATCCGATGCGCTCTTTATCAACCTTTTACTTGGCACTCTGTAACCTCGCTTCTTGAATGATTGATATTTCGCCTCCTGCTCGGGTGTTAAATTTGTCTCTTTTACTATACGTTTGAATCTATCTGCAAAACTTCCCATATCATTAAAATTATTGAGTTGCAAATTTACAAAAAAGGGGTAACCATAACAAAACGATTTACGTAATTGTTACTACTAACACTAATCTTAACATTATGGACAGAGGAAATTCCGGATTTGTCGCCGGCATCTTGGTAGGTGCAGCACTCGGTGCAGTATCGTCATATTTGATTACTGCCAATAAGGATAAAATCGGTAACGAGGTGCGCAATCTTGTTGATTCATTGAAAGCAAAAGCGTGCCATTGCAATGAAAAGGCAACTACGAGCGAGGAGAAGTAGTTTTTAGCAGAGAGAGGAGGTTTATAGTTTATGTCAAGATTACAGTTGCACCTTCTGAGATACATCACTCTGAAAAGGGAGCAGATAGTTATAGAGACAAGTGCGAGAACCGCACAGGCAATAGCTTCGTTATCGCACGCAGCAGTTGTGGTCCTGATTCTGCTATTTGCCTCACTCTTTCTCTTTATATCCATCGCATTGGGATTCGCCTTACTATTTAAAAGTTACTTTCTTGGCTTTTTATCAGCATCGGGGATATATCTGATTATCGCTCTTATTTTTGCACTACTCAGACAACCTTTCTGCCGAGCGGTTGAGGAGATTCTACTTCCAAAAATGACAGATACAGACCGACAGGGTGTTTATGATGAGCGATTAAGAATTACAAAACTTTTGAAGGTTGAGAAGGAGCAATTAAAGAATCCATCGCCCGTGGATATTGTAGAATTGGTTAGACCAATGGCAAGAGAGGCCACAAACTTAGCACTCAATTACACAATCGACCAACTATCCAAACGATTTTTCAACAACTAAGAATCTGTTTCAGATCTAAACAGATTCTAAAACGACCATTGTAGCAGAGGGGTAGAGTAGTTTTTACTATCTTTGCATCCTGATATGGAGAAGAGTTTTGCTACACCTATGGCCGATTTGTTGCATTTGCAACGATTATTACAACTCGAGTACGATTTCGAGGTAAATGCCTTTGCAGGTACTCCCGATATGAACGGAGTGGCTGCAATGGTTCGTCGTGGTGATTGCAAATTCCCTGTAACACTTGGCGGAAACCGATACAACTCCCTTAACCGCTTAGAGGTTGAGGTGAATGATGTCGAGATTAACGATTTCGACAACAACTTTGAGTATGGCAAACCGGTTTCATTCTTCTCAATATATGCCGACGGAAGTATCAAGGTATATCCGTTTCAGGCTACTGTATGGCGTGTCGAGGAGGATGGGCGCACGATTGTAATTATGCCCGATGCCTCAACATTGTCAGAGTTACGTTGTGCAAGCGGAGAGCTGGGCATGAGGATCCATTTTGATAACTACTCATACAAAGCCATGTTTTCCGCTCTGAAGAGTGTTATTAACGCCAACGGACGATTGGCAGAGTTGCGCAACATTCTTAAAGGGGCCAGGAATCCGGAATTCCGCACAACAACCACTATACGTTACCCCTGGCTGAACAGGTCGCAGGAACTTGCAGTAAATAAAGTTATAGCCGCCAAGGATGTCGCAATTGTTCATGGGCCTCCGGGCACAGGAAAAACCACCACACTGGTCGAGGCTATTAACGAAACCCTGCAACGCGAAACTCAGGTACTGGTTTGCGCACAGAGCAATATGGCAGTAGATTGGATTTCTGAAAAGTTGTGTGACCGCGGAATTTCAGTTCTCCGTATAGGCAATCCTACCCGTGTAAATGATAAAATGCTCAATTTCACCTATGAGCGACGCTTCGAATCGCATCCCGACTATCATGAGTTGTGGAATATTCGTAAAACGTTGCGCGAGAGGGTTAAGAACAGTGAATATCGCGACAAACTGAAAGAGCGGGCCGTTGAGCTGGAGTACCGCATCAACAATGATCTGTTTGCAGAGGCTCGTGTAATAGCATGCACTCTTGTCGGCAGCGCAAGTATGGTTCTGGAGAACAGACGTTTCTCAACACTATTTATAGACGAGGCTGCACAGGCGCTGGAACCTGCATGCTGGATTGCTATTGCAAAGTGCCAACGCGTTATCTTTGCCGGCGACCACTGGCAACTTCCACCTACAGTTAAGTGCTACGAGGCTGAAAAGGGAGGCCTCGCCCAAACTCTTATGATGAAAATTGCACGCAACAAACCCACGGCAGTAACTCTGTTAAACACCCAGTACAGGATGAACGAGGAGATTATGCAGTTCTCGTCGGACTGGTTCTACAATGGAGCATTAAAGGCAGCTCCCGAAGTTCAGTACCGAGGAATCCTGGACTATGACTCTACCGTAGTATGGATTGACAACTCAGATAGTGAGTGGGAGGAGAGTTGTGTTGGTAATGTCGGGAAATTGAATAAAGGCGAGGCCGATATTGTACTGCGCTATCTGAAACAGTATATCGAGAAGATTGGCGAGGCCAGGATATTGGAGGAGCGTATCGATTTTGGAGTAATCTCGCCATACAGGGCTCAGGTACGCTATCTGCGAAGAGCCATTCGCACAAACAAGGCATTCGCACGCCTGCGACGTCTGATTACAGTACACACTGTTGACGGATTCCAGGGACAGGAGCGCGATGTTATTTTTATCTCACTGGTTCGTTCGAATAGCGATGGAAATATCGGATTTTTACGGGATTTGCGCCGCATGAATGTAGCGATGACTCGTGCGCGAATGAAGCTGGTTATTTCGG
The DNA here is from genome assembly GCA_017936285.1 of Marinifilaceae bacterium. Taxonomy (GTDB): domain Bacteria; phylum Bacteroidota; class Bacteroidia; order Bacteroidales; family Marinifilaceae; genus RGIG9079. Next base: position 10,643 of record JAGBFU010000051.1, read on the forward strand.
GCGATGCATCAACCCTTACCAAACACCCATTTTACAAAAGATTGGTGGAATATATAGACGCAAAAGGAGTCCTTATGCCCTCGTCTGTTGTTTAGGGCAAACACATTTATGAGCGAGGCTAAACGAGATTTACTCCTCTATAAAACCTGCCTCTAACCACTCCTTAACCATCTCATCGGCATTAACCTGCGCTGTGAGAATATCGTAATCACACTCATTGGTTAAAAATTTTGCAACCGACGACACTCGAAAATCTCGTTCCATAACATACTCCCAAACTCTGGCAGCAATATCGGATAGAGGATAAATATTGTCCGAAACATCCATACCCTCCTCTAATACGAAATAGTCATTTCCTACAAGGCTAAGCGAATATCCCTCTCTGATTCTCATTGTTACGACATTTAACTGTTTACATATATAATATTCGTAACACAGAACATTGTGTTTCGTGTGTATAAAGTTAAATGATGTTTATGATATATGCAAACTTATGCACAGATAAAAAAAATATTAAAATTCAGGACAAAAGTTTTGCAGATATAAAAAAAGGTATTACCTTTGCACCGCAAAACACGAAAGATTGTTCTTTAATTTTTGCATGGGCAGATACCAGAGTGGACAAATGGGGCTGACTGTAACTCAGCTGGCTACGCCTTCGGTGGTTCGAATCCATCTCTGCCCACAAGCTTCAAAGAAG
>JAGBFU010000052.1 GCA_017936285.1 Marinifilaceae bacterium
AGAGCAGAAGTTGCGTGAGAAGTTGAAACTCTTCAAGGGGTGTCGTAAGTTATATTTCAGACATGGTATAATCCCGAACGATATAATGGGAGATGAACTTCCCGGAGTTGTGCCTGTGTGTTGGGGCGAGGGTGCAGAGTGTAATGTGGTGGTAATTTCAAAAGCCGTTGTTGGGGGGCGGAGAGAGATTGAGGTAAAATATGGCGAAGGTATTTTTACCTTCTCAATTCCGTTTATTGATGAGGCATCGTTCGAGAATATAATGAATGTGGTGACATTTATGATAGATATGGGTGTTGCACCAGATTATATTGTCAAGAGTGTTGCAGATATTCAACCTGTTGCTACCAGAATGGAGATTAAGGAGGGTATTAACAGCTCTATATTGATTCAGGATTATTACAACTCCGATCCGGAATCGTTCCGTTTGGCATTAGAGCGATTGGCGCAGCAGGATAAGAGTAAGAGGCGCGTAGTAATTCTTTCTGATTTTGTTGATATAGCAAATGATACGATAGAGTTGTATAAGAGCATCAATATGCAGATGCAGAGTGTCGGAGTTACACTTTTTATAGGTGTAGGTGAAAATCTGGCAACCTATAGGGATCTTTTTGATATTTCAGAATGCCGCTTTTACAGGAGATCGGAAGAGTTTATGAAACTTGAGAATTTTGATCTCTTCTCAAATATGGCAATTCTTTTGAAAGGTGCCAGAAAATTCCGTTTTGAGTATATTGCAGCCAGATTACAGAAGCAGGGACATATGACTCTTTTGGAGGTGGATCTTGATGCTATGATGAGAAATCTGAATCATTTCAAGACATTGGTGCCTCCAGAGACAAAGTTCGCTGTTATGGTTAAGGCCTTTACCTACGGATGTGGAGGAGCTGAGATTGCATCTATGTTGCAGTATCAGGGTGTTGACTATCTGATGGTCGCTTTTGCTGACGAGGGTATAGAGTTGAGAGCGGCAGGAATAACTGCTCATATAGCAGTAATGAACCCGGAGATTGAGAATTTTGACAAGATGATTGAGTTCGGGCTGGAACCCGAAATTTTCTCAATGGAACTGTTGCAGGAGTTCGAGAGAGCATTGTTGCGTCATGGCGTTCAACGCTACCCTATACACTTGAAATTGAATACGGGTATGAATCGTTCCGGATTTGATGAGAATGAGATAGATGAGTTGTTGTCTTTCTTTGATAGTGGTCGCAATGTGATTGTAAGTTCTGTATTTACCCATCTTGCCGGAGCGGATGAGGCTTGTCACGATACCTTTACATTAAAGCAGATTGAGCGTTTCGAGAGGATGAGTTCGCGAATATGTGCCAGATTTTCCCATAAGGTGCTGAGGCATGTGTTGAACTCTGCCGGTATTGAGCGTTTCCCGCAGTATCATTATGATATGGTACGTTTGGGAATAGGAATACATGGTGTTAGTGCCTGCGGTGCTGTTCTGGAGCCTGTTGCTACCTTTAAAACTCACATCTCTGCAATACGCGAGGTAAAGAGTAGTGAGACCGTTGGGTATGGGCGTAAAGGAGAGTTGAAGCGAGATTCACGTATTGCTGTTATATTGGTGGGATATGCTGATGGGTTGGATCGTCATTTGAGTCGAGGAGTCGGCGAAGTATATGTGCGAGGGCACAGAGTACCTATTGTAGGTAATATTTGTATGGATGCATCAATGCTTGATATTACCGACTTCCCTGATATTGAGGTAGGTGATGAGGTGGAGATATTTGGAAGGCATATATCGATTACCGGAATTGCCGATAAGTTAGGGACAATCCCATATGAGATTATCACAGGTATTTCACGCAGGGTTCGTCGTCTTTTCTTTAAGGAGTAGTGATGGAGGTTAAGGAGTTATTAAAATTATATAAGGGAGCTTACCCCATAGAGAAATTGATGATGGAGTACCGAGGGTTTCCATCGTTTAAGGGGCGTTTGCGCAATGGTGCAGGATCGCAGATAGCTATGTTGCTGGCTCAGTGTGCCGGACTGACATCGGAGATGCATATCGCTGTGTTGTCCGATAGAGAGGATGCCGCATATTTCTATAATGACCTATCGCTCTTTTTGGGTAAATCGGTGCAATTGCTGCCATCCTCATATAGAAGAGTCATTAATAGTGAGGAGAAGGATACCGATGCCATTCTGGTCAGAACAGAACTTTTTGATCTGTTGCGCAGAGGAAAGGTTAAGGTGCTGGTAACCTATTCCGAGGCTCTGGCAGAGAGGGTGGTGAGCAAGGTGGATCTGGATGCAAATTCAATGATTCTGAATCGTGGAGATTCGATATCAATGTCAAAATTGGAGGAGTATCTATATGAAAATAATTTTGAGCGATGTGATTTTGTTTATGAGCCGGGGCAGTTCTCAGTTCGTGGAGGAATTATCGATCTATTCTCTTTTTCGGAAGAACAACCGGTGCGTATAGAGTTTTTTGGTGACGAGATTGACTCTATCAGAGTTTTTGATGTGGAGAGTCAGCTCTCGGATAAGGTTACTGATCAGATCTCTATTGTCCCGGATATGAGCGAGCGCGAAAAGTCATATACATATACCGATATTATGGAGTGGCTCTCGCCAAGAGGTTGGTGGTGGATACAGAATGGCCTCTATATGCATGACAGAATCAAGAGTGTGCGCAATAATGGAGCAGAAACACTCCTGACCTCTGCCGAGAGTATCCTCGCCTATCTTAGAGATAAATTTGTATTGGAGTGGGGACCCGATCTGCTCTTCCGTGGTGCGGATGTTGATTTGAGAGCAGAGATGCAGCCGGTAATCAATAAGAAATTTGAGATTCTGGCAGATACTCTTCGTTTGCGTCAGGAGGGAGGGTACAAGATATATATATGCTCTACCAATGAGATGCAGATTAATCGTATAAGAGATATCTTCCGGGATATGCGGTATAAGATAGATTTTACTGCTGTCAAGGGGACTATTCACGAGGGATTTGTTGACCGAGATTTAAAGTGTTGTTTCTATACTGAACATCAGATTTTTGATCGTTATCATAAATACCATTTGCAGGCTTCGCGCGTTAGAAAAGGACGCGAAACTATGTCTATCAGTGAGTTACAGAATTTGCATCCTGGAGATTATGTAGTACATGTTGACCATGGTATTGGCAGATTCGGAGGTTTGACCAAGGTTGAGGCAGGAGGTAGAATCCAGGAGGCGATACGTTTGGTGTACAAAAACAATGCGGAACTATTTATCGGCCTGCACTCTTTGCACAAGATAGCCAAGTATAAGGGAAAGGATGGAGAGCCTCCAGCTGTCCATAAATTGGGTGGCGATGCCTGGAACCGTTTGAAGCAAAAGACCAAGAGCAAGGTAAAGGATATTGCCCGCGAATTGATTGCCCTTTATGCCAAACGTAAGATGGAGCCTGCTTTTGCTTACTCTCCTGATAGTTATCTGCAGGATGAGATGGAGGCCTCGTTCATATATGAAGAGACTCCTGATCAGTTAAAGGCAATTGAGGCAGTGAAAAATGATATGCAGAGGGCGAGGGTTATGGATCGTCTTGTGTGTGGAGATGTTGGTTTTGGTAAAACCGAGGTTGCAATGAGGGCTGCTTTCAAGGCTGTTTGCGATGGTAAGCAGGTGGCGGTGCTGGTTCCTACAACAGTGTTGGCTTTTCAGCATTATAACTCATTTAAGGCCCGGTTGCATGAGTTGCCCTGCCGAGTGGATTATATCAGCAGAATGCGAAAGAATGCAGATATTAAGAAAACTTTGAAGGATCTGAAAGAGGGTAAGGTTGATATAATTATCGGTACTCATCGTCTGACGGGTAAAGATGTGGAATTTAAGGATTTGGGACTTTTGATAATTGACGAGGAGCAGAAGTTCGGGGTTAGCGTAAAGGAGAAATTGAAGAGATTGAAACTTAATGTTGATACCCTTACAATGACTGCGACTCCTATACCCAGAACGCTTCAGTTTTCATTAATGGGTGCCAGAGATATGTCAATAATAAGGACTCCGCCTCCTAACCGTTATCCGATTGTTACCGAGCTGCATCGTTTTGATGATGACTTGATTCGCGAGGCTATTCAGTATGAGGTTTCACGTGGAGGTCAGGTTTTCTTTATCCACAATAGAGTGGATACGATATATGAAGTTCAGGCTATGCTTGGCAGGTTGTTGCCTAAGGTGAAGAGTGTAGTGGCGCATGGCCAGATGCCTGGCGAGGAGATGGAGCAGGTAATGCACGATTTTATGCGTGGCGATTATGATGTTTTGATTGCTACTACCATTATTGAGTCGGGGCTTGATATTCCAAATGCAAATACCATCATTATCAATCAGGCTCAAAATTATGGTTTGAGTGATCTGCACCAGTTACGAGGAAGAGTGGGCCGTTCAAACAGGAAGGCTTTCTGCTATCTGTTGACACCTCCTCTGGATATGGTGAATCCGGATTCACGTCGCAGATTAAAGGCGATTGAGGATTTCAGTGGTCTGGGAAGTGGTTTCAATATAGCGATGCAGGATCTGGATATACGCGGAGCGGGCAATATACTTGGAGCTGAACAGAGTGGTTTTATTGCCGAGATAGGTTATGAAACATATCAGCGAATTCTGAACGAGGCTATTCGGGAATTACGTACCGAGGAGTTCCCGGAATTGGAGGTAGAAAACCAGAGTGAGAGCGATAACTCATTACTCTATCTGCATGATTGTGTTGTTGAGACCGATCTGGAGGTTCATATCCCAGAGTATTATGTTGAAAATACCAGTGAGAGAGTTAAGCTATATAGAGAGTTGGACTCTATGCGTAGTGAAAATGAACTGAAAAGTTTTGCAGAGCGTTTGGTAGATAGATTTGGAGCTATACCCGAACCTTGTGAAAATATGATGAATATTGTGCGCATAAGATGGATGTGCGGGGCAATGGGGGTAGAGCGCCTTTTGTTGCGAAATGGCAAGATGACTCTCTATTTTGTGACAGATTCACATGAACTGCGTTCAAAATCTGAGATATTATCAAAAATTGTAAGATTTGTAGCTCAACAAATTTGTCGTTGCGCATTGAATCAGAAGGGAGAGAGATTATCTTTGTCCTTTGTAAATATCGATAATATGCAGAGTATGTATACAAGTATAGAGTCTCTGTATAGATTTAGTTGTGAAGACTCTGAGAAGCAGAAAAAATAGGGTTTCATATGAATGTTGTAATAGATGTAGGTAATACCAGAATGAAGTTTGCCATTTTTGAGAATGGTGAAATCTTATATCGCGCAAGTGGATACTCTGAGCTGATTAAATGGCTCTCAGTGAACGAGGCCTCGCTCAAAAAATCGAATCTGCTCGTTTCTGGTAGTGGCAACATATATAGTAAAGGTTTGAATCAGGTAAGAGAGAAGTTTGCCCGAACCGTTGATTACACACGAGCCAACAAGTTGAAAATTCCATTATGTATGGAGTATGAAACTCCATCCACATTGGGAGTGGATCGTGTTGCTGATGCGGTGGCTGCAGTTAAACTCTTTCCCGGACGCAATATCCTCATTATAGATGCAGGAACTGCAATAACTATCGATTATGTGAGCGCAGATGGGTGTTTTCTTGGAGGAAATATTTCGCCGGGAGTTGAGATGCGCTACAAGGCTTTGCACGATTATACTGCCAGATTGCCGCTTATAAGTGGTAGTGAGATGCCTGCTATTCCATACGGTAAGAATACTCACGATGCAATTCATAGCGGAGTGGTATTGGGGGTTATTCATGAGGTTCAGGGCTATATTGATGACTTTCTGGGGAAGTGGCCTCACGGTGTGGTAATTTTGACCGGAGGAGATGAAGAGTTGTTAAATAGTTGTAAATCTCATAGAATTGTACTTATACCGACACTACAAATAATAGGTTTGGACGCAATTTTAACAAATAATATTTAGAGTAGTGGAAAAAAAAGATTAATTTTGCACGGCTGTACGTTGGTAATTATAAACAAGTTTAAATAATAAAACACAATGAGAATTGGTATGAAAAAGTTAATGCTTATTGTATGTGCAATGTGCATGATGGTAGGTGGTGCTAAGGCACAGAGTGGAACCCTTGATTCAAAGTTCGGTTTGGACAGTTTGAAGACTTTGCAAATGGCATCAATCTGCTCTCAGTATTGCAAGCAGAAGAACTATAAGGATGCTCTGAACTCTTGGAGATATCTTTTCTTTAATGCTCCTGCATTCCAGATGCGTACCTACATCAATGGTGAGGCTATTGTAAAAGATGCTTTGGCAAGAACCAAAGATTCAAAGTATGTTGATACTCTTATGATGATTTATGATCAGAGAATCAAATATTTTGGAAAGGATCCAAGATATGGAGAGGCATATTTGCTAGGTAAGAAGGGTGCAGATTTGCTTCGTTACAGGAAGAGTGACCGCGAGTCTGTATTGGAGGCATATAACTGTTTCGTTAAGTCATATGAAATGACTCAGGGCAAGACACAACCAATGGTGTTGCGTAATATGTTCAATAGTGCCGGAACATTGATGAGGATGGAGGCAATGGAGACTGCAGCGTATGTAGATTTGTATATGAAGTTGACAGACTTTTTGGACAATGCAGTGACTATGGCCAAAGATCCGGAGCCATTTAAAGAGGCAAAGGGAGACATTGATGCAATGTTTATTGATGCAGGAATCGCTGATTGTGAGATTTTGACAAAGGTATTGTCAGCTCGTTACGATGCTAATCCTACAGATGTTGTAAACTTGAAGGGTATTGCATCTATTTTGCGTAGAAGTGAGTGCTTGGACGGAGAGTTATATGCTAACGTAGCTGAGGCTCTTTATGCTGCAGAGCCGGATGCAGATGCTGCTTATAGTTTGGCAATTCTGTTTGGCCGTCGTCAGGATTATGACAAGATGGAGGAGTATTTGAAGGCGGCTATTGAGAAGAGCGATAGCGAGGAGAATAAGTCTGAGTACTATTTGAAGCTTGCTTCAATCAAGTTGAGTAAGAATGATTATGCTGAGGTTAAGCGTTTGTGCTTGCAGGCATTGAAGGGTAATCCATCAAGTGGTGAGGCTTATATTTTGATTGGTAAGGCTTATGCAGCTTATGCTCCAAAGTATGGTTCAGAGGATTTTGATCACAAGACAGTATTCTGGGCTGCAGTTGATAAGTTCCAGCAGGCAAAGAGAATAGATCCTTCAAAGACAGATGAGGCTAATCGTTTGATTCAACTCTACTCTCAGCACTTCCCTGTAGTGAAGGATGGATTCTTTAACGGACTTCAGGAGGGTGATACATTCACAATTGAGGGATGGATCAACGAGAAGACTATTGCTCGCTTTACCAAGGAGTAATTGCTTTATATGAATATATATTCAATAGTAAAGAGAAATATGAAAGGCATTACCGTACTTTTATGTGCGGTAATGCTTTTGTCGTGTAAGAATGATCTTAAGGATGTCTACGCAATCCCTCTGGAACAGGAGTATCCGGAGATGAATGCGACAGGCATGACTCTGATATATTCAGACTCGGCAAGAGTACAATATAAAGTCAAGACTCCGGAGTATATCAAGGTAAGCAACAACAAAGATAAGTATGAGGAGTTTCCTAAGGGTATAGATGTTACATCGTATAATTCAGATGGAACAGTAATGGGAACTATTCGTTCTGATTGGGCGAAAAAGTTTGAAAAAGAGAATACCTGGGAGGCTAAATACAATGTTGTGGCAACAAATTCCGATGGAACCAGAGTTGAGACAGAACAGATGTTCTGGGATATGGACGAGAAGAAGATTTACTCAAATGTCTATACCAGAATTATCTCGGGAGAGAGAATAATTGAGGGGAATGATGGCTTTGAATCCGATCAGGATTTGAAGAATCCAGTGATAAAAAATATAACCGGAATAGTAGAGGTGGAAAAGTAGTAGGTAAGATGGTTGCATCGTTAGTCATAGTAATCAGTGTAATGCTATTATTGTCGGCATTCTTCTCCGGAATGGAGATTGCCTATCTCTCGTCAAACAGATTACGAATAGAGATTGAGAGTGAAAACAGAAGCATAACTCAACGTTTGATAGAGTTTTTTATGACCCGGCCGGGAATGTATATTACTACAATTTTGGTGGGAAATAACGTTGTTATGGTTATCTATGGTTCCGAGATGTCAGAGTTGATGCAACATTTACTGGGCGTATGGAATTTGTCTGATGGATTAGAGGCATTTGTGACAACGCTTATATCAACGGTTGTAATTCTTTTGGTAGGAGAGTTTTTGCCAAAAACAATTTTCCGTCTACAACCCAATATGTTTTTAAGAGTTTTAGTTGTTCCGGTCTACTTCTTCTATGTTTTATTTTACCCCATTACCAAGTTTAGTGTTTCTATTAGTTCGCTCTTGATGCGACTTACCGGTAAAGGTGTTAAAGGAGAGGATGCTGTAAAGAGTTTTGGTAAGGTAGATTTGAATAATTTGCTTGAGGAGGGAGTTGCTGGTACTGATGGTGAGGTGGAGGAGCATGATATAATGATGCTTCGTAATGCTCTTGATTTTTCAGAGATCAGGATTCGTGAGTGTATGATTCCACGAACAGATTTAGTGGCGATGCCTGATGATACAACCATAGAGGAGTTAATAGAGACCTTTGTGGAGTCAGGCCACTCAAGAATCTTAATCTATAATGAGAGTATAGATAATATCATTGGTTATGTCCACTCTTCATCAATGTTTGAGGATCCCACCTCAATTGAGGGGATATTGACTGCTCCGGTAATTGTCCCTGAGACAATGGCCGCTCCAAAGTTAATGGACATATTGATAAAGGAGCGTAAAAGCATGGCGGTGGTTGTTGATGAATTCGGAGTGACTGCCGGTATTGTCACAATGGAGGATATCATGGAGGAGATCTTCGGAGAGATAGAAGATGAGCACGATAGAGGGGAGCATATGGAAAAGGTGATGCCTGATGGAACATATATCTTCTCAGGACGTTTAGAGGTTGACTACCTTAATGAAAAATATCAGCTTGAGTTGACAGAGGATGATGCTTATGAGACATTAGCAGGTTATATCCTTTACTTCAATGAGAGTATTCCGGCAGTTGGTGAGGTTGTAGTAATTAAAGATCGAGAGTTCCTTATAACCAAAAGAAGTGGAGCTCGAATAGAGGAGGTTCATGTAAAATGAAGTTTTTAGTTACATTCGGCAGATATGTCTGCTTTGTGGGGAAGATGTTCTCTCGCCCGGAGAGATTTAAGATTTATGCTAAGAATTTTATATTGGAGCTGGATAATTTGGGATTGAGCTCCATATTTCTTGTGACAATCATATCGTTCTTTATCGGAGCGGTTGTAACGTTGCAGGGAGCCAATAATATGAGTAGTCCTCTTTTGCCTAAAGCCTTGATAGGTTTTCTGACAAGACAGACGCTGCTATTAGAGTTTTCGTCTACCATTGTAAGTTTGATTCTTGCAGGAAAGATTGGTAGTAATATAGCATCGGAGATAGGAACGATGCGTATTACGGAGCAGATTGAGGCAATGGAGACTATGGGTGTCAATTCCGTGTCCTATTTGGTAACCCCAAAAGTTGTGGCTGCAATGTTTATCAATCCAATCCTCTTTGTATTCAGTGCGTTCATTGGTTTGATTGGAGGCTTGGTTGCCGGATTGTCTGCAGGAGTGGTGGGAGTAGGAGACTATATTCAAGGACTGAATATGGATTTCAGAGTGTTTGATATTATCTACTCAATGGTTAAGTGCGTATTCTTTGCCTTTATTTATACGACAATCCCCGCTTTCTATGGCTATTATGTCCAGGGAGGAGCGCTTGAGGTTGGTAAAGCGAGCACCAAAGCTGTGGTAGATAGTAGTATAATAATTCTTATGGTCAATCTGATCATAACTCAAATAATGTTGTGATGATTAGGGTAGAACATGTGAATAAATCCTTTGATGGTAAGGGAATTCTTAATGATATAAACTTCAATTTTGAGAAGGGGAAGGTTAATCTTATCATTGGAAAGAGTGGTTCAGGAAAGACTGTGCTGCTTAAATCATTAATTGGTATTCACACAATTGATAGTGGCCATATCTATTTTGATGATAAGGATTTGACTACTGCAAATAGTAAACAGTTGCGTGAGATACGTTCTCAAATAGGTGTTGTATTCCAGGGTGGAGCACTATTTGATTCTCAGACTGTTCTGGAGAATGTGATGTTTCCTCTCGGGCTTTTTACCGAGATGTCGCTTGAGGAGAAGATTGAGCGTGCCAGATTCTGTTTGAAAAGGGTAAATCTTGAGGGGGTAGATAATCAATTCCCTGCCGAGATAAGTGGTGGAATGAAGAAGCGTGTTGCCATTGCTCGCGCAATTGTAATGCAACCCCGTTATCTTTTTTGTGATGAGCCTAATTCAGGATTGGATCCATACACATCCGTCGTTATTGATGAGTTGATTATGGAGCTGACACATGAGTATAATATGACAACTGTTGTAAATACTCACGATATGAACTCGGTTTTTGGTATAGGTGAGCGAATTCTGTTCATTAATCAGGGATATAAGGGCTGGGAAGGAAGTAAAGATGATATTTTGATTACAGGAAGTGACTCTTTAAATGAGTTTATCTTCTCATCAGAGTTGTTGAAGAAGTTGAGAAAAGATTTGTAATGAAGAGATTTGGATATATATTGTTGCTCTTTTTGAGTCTTTTGGGAGCGTGTCAGAGCAATGCACCAATGGATAGGGAGACCTTTACCCGTCTGTTGGTTGAGATTCATTTGACAGATGCCGTTATAGATCAAGGGAAGCGTCATGGCTCTGGATTTACAGATAAGAAGAATTATAGTTATTATGGAGGAATATTCAACCGCTATGGAATTGATCGTGCAACCTTCGATTCATGTATAAGTTACTACTCACGCCAAACACAACTCTTTGATGAGATATATGTGGATGTGGTTGATTCGCTTAATAAAAGATTGACTACAGTAAAACGAATCATGGCCAAGTTGCAGATAAACGATACCGTGAATATTCTGACTCTTCCGGACACACTGTTTATTGATGGATGGAGTAAGGATACTCTTATTGTTGTAAAAAACCTTAAATCCGGAAAATATCTTTTTGAGATGGGAGTCAAGCTGGATTCATTCAATACTAAAGGATTGAATAAAATAGAGAGTTACTTCATTCGTAACTACTCAAAAGATACTCTCTATTACCTTGATTCGATATGGCACAAACCTCACTTTATAAGGATAGACTCAGTATTGGGTCAGGATGGTCAGGCTATAAAGGTTGATTCGATTTTTACCTACGAGGAGCGAGAGGATAGATTTATAGTTAGCGAAAAGCGTTTAAGAGTGGATACTTTTAAAATGAGAAACATCAATCTCTCCAAGGATACGGCTTTTCATAAATATAATTTCTCGACATATATAGATTCAACATTTGGAGAGTTGCATCTCCGATTTATTGTTTCGTCAAATCGTGATACGGTTGTACCTTATTATGGTTATTCAACTGACATAGCTCTATTTAACAAGTACATCTCTCCAACTGCCGAGAAGGAGCAACAGCGCGATTTCAGAAGAAAAATTACAAATGGCGCAACACTCGGAGATACAATATTCTTGCTTGAACGTAAAGTTGCTCTTATGCCCCAAAAGGATTCGGTACAATGAGAAAATTAGCTTCGAATTATATCCTTAACCATCAGGGAGAGTTGTGTAATAAAGGTTGTATACTCTTGGACAATGGAGAGGTAGTTGGATATGTTGGGCTAAGTGAGTCGGTTCCTGAGGAGCATGGGGTTGAGTTTTACGGTGGTATGTTGATTCCCGGGAGAGTAGATGGAAAATGTTTGTCAGCGGGGTGTAATTTGATAATGACTCTTTTGAGTCAGGGCTATTTTAATGCTAAAGAATATCGAGGGGTAACTCATGTGTCGCAACTTGATTGGAGTGCAATGGAGGTAACTGAGCATACGACACTAACCTATATAGCATAATCGAGTTTCATATTTTACAGCTAAACCTCTCGCATATAATTTTTTTTTCCTACCTTTACAAGTTGAAGTATTGGGGCGATTTTACCATAGGCTAAAAGAGCATCTGATGTAAGTTATTGAGTAAAAATATTAACCAAAATTATAATACAATGAATAAGAGAGTTTTATTGATGATTCTTGATGGATGGGGAATTGGAAAGCAGGATTCTACTGATGCAATTGCATCTACTCCAACTCCTTTTATCTCATCTTTGTATGGAAAATATCCACATTCACAATTGTTGACATGTGGCGAGAATGTTGGATTGCCCGATGGTCAGATGGGTAATTCTGAGGTTGGACACCTGAATATCGGAGCAGGTCGTGTTGTAGATCAGGATTTGGTTCGAATCAATAAGGCTTGTCGTGAGAATACTATTTATCAGAATGCTGAGGTTGCTGCTGCATTTGATTATGCAAAGGCTAATGGCAAGAAGGTCCACTTTATGGGATTGGTTTCTGATGGAGGTGTTCATAGTTCATTGGAGCACTTGAAGAAGTTGTGCGAGGTTTCAAAAACATATGGTATTGATAAGACTTATGTTCACTGCTTTATGGATGGTCGTGATACCGATCCTAAGAGTGGTTTGGGCTTTATCAAGGAGTTGGAGGAGCATATGGCTCAGAGTGCAGGTTACATTGCATCTATAGTAGGTCGTTATTATGCAATGGATCGTGATAATCGCTGGGAGCGTGTTAAAGAGGCTTATGACTTGATTGTCAGTGGTAAGGGTGCTGCATATACCGATATGGTCAAGGCTATGGAGGAGAGCTATGAGGCTGGCGTTACCGACGAGTTTATTAAGCCAATCGTGCATGTTGACGAGGCAGGAAATCCATTGGCAGTTGTTGAGGAGGGTGATATGGTTATCTTCATCAACTATAGAAATGACCGAGCTAAAGAGTTGACAATAGCTCTTACCCAGAAAGATATGCCAGAGAATGGAATGCATACCATTCCTTTGTACTACTGTTGCATGACTCCTTATGACGCTAAGTTTACAGGTCTTCATATCCTGTTTGACAAACAGAATGTTGAGAACACACTTGGCGAGGTTATCAGTAAGGCAGGTTTGAAGCAGTTGAGAATTGCTGAGACTGAGAAGTATGCTCACGTAACATTCTTCTTTAATGGTGGTCGTGAGGCTCAATTTGATAATGAGGCGAGAATACTTGTGCCATCGCCTAAAGTAGCAACCTATGATTTGCAACCGGAGATGTCGGCTCCTGAGGTAGCTGAGAAATTGGTTGCAGAACTTAATAATCAATCTGCCGACTTTATCTGTTTGAACTTCGCAAATGGAGATATGGTTGGTCATACCGGAGTTTATTCAGCAATCCAGAAGGCTGTCGAGACTGTTGATAATTGTGTTAACAAAGTAGTTACAGCTGCAGAGGCAAATGGTTACGATGTATTGATTATTGCTGACCATGGAAATGCTGATAATGCTGTAAACAGCGATGGCTCTCCTAATACTGCTCACTCTTTGAATCCTGTGCCATGTATATGGGTTACCACACAGAGCGATAAGAGTTTGAATTCAGGAGTTTTGGCAGATGTCGCTCCAACAATTTTGGATATTATGGGAGTTGCCCAGCCGGCTGAGATGACCGGTAAATCACTAATTGTAAAGTAATTTACTGATTATGATTCAGATCGAGGATTCAATTGTCACATTTGACCTGTTTGAGAAGCACTTTTCGTGCGATTTGGCTCAATGCAAGGGGGCATGTTGTATAGAGGGTGATGGAGGAGCACCTCTGGACGAGAGTGAGTTGAAACAGATAGAGGATAATTATGACTCGATTAAAAAGTATATGAAACCGACAGGAATTGCTTCGGTAGCAGAGTGTGGATTTGGTGAAGTTGATAAGGATGGAGACTTGGTAACTCCGCTTATCAATGGCGTTGAGTGTGCATATGCAATTGACGAGGGAGGTTCCTGTTGGTGTGCAATAGAGAAAGCGTGGGCGGCAGGAGAGTGTTCATTCAGAAAGCCTATCTCCTGCCACCTTTATCCTGTTCGTATTAAGAGATATGACTCTTTTGATGCGGTAAATGTTCACAAGTGGAGTATCTGTAAGTGTGCATTTAAAAAGGGAGAGCGTGAGCAGATGCCTCTTTATAAATTTTTGAAGGAGGCTTTAATTCGAAAATATGGTGAGGAGTGGTATGAAATGCTTTGTGTTGCAGCGCAGGAGATAGAGTCTGGCGCTATAGATACAACTCGTTTTTAGTCCTCTTTATTATTTTTATGAAAAAACTTTGGTAAAACTCTTGCGAGATTCAAAGTAATGCTTTATCTTTGCACCGCAAAACAGCGATGGTGGGATTAGCTCAGTTGGTTAGAGCGTCGGATTGTGGTTCCGAAGGTCATCGGTTCGAGACCGATATTCCACCCCAAAGGCAACCTTTTCGGTTGCCTTTTTTTATTCCTAATTCGCAAACACTGCGTGTTTCCTCAAAATCGGCTGCGGTTAACCACACTTCGTGTGCTTCTACTCCTCGCGGCTCAGCAGAGTACAAATAAATTTGGCCTCTGCTTTCGCTAATAAGGGGGCTTTACTCGCTACGCTCGTTAACTCCCAACTGTTCACTCCTAAC
>JAGBFU010000004.1 GCA_017936285.1 Marinifilaceae bacterium
CGAGGGGTACTTGACACGTACAAAGGAATCAATATAGCATCAAGCTTCTGATTGATTCGAACTGTACCTGAAACAAAAGTCTCATTGAGTGTATAGGAGGCATAGCCACTCTTCTTTAACTCAATCTTATGATTTCCTCCCGCTGGAAACTCCTTACCGCTAATAGGAGTTTTACCTATTGATTTACCATCAACATACACCGTCGCGCCGCTCGGATTACTCTCTACATACAATTTGGTATTCTGCTCTACTACAACCTGAGATGTAGAGGATTCCGATGCATCCTCTCTATCGGATGGAATAACTAATTGATGGGTAGGTTTCACTGGAGTAACTACGTCATTGTCATCGCTACCACCGCCGGGCCAAAGAAGTACTACCAACAAAATTGATATTATGGCACCCAAAACTCCAAACAACAACTTTTTGCCATTAGACTCTTTTAAATCATCTCTGATCTGAACAGGACTACTACCTATGGTTACCGTGCGATGAAGAGTCTTATAACCGGGACTGCTTACATCTACCCTATGAGTTCCATATAAAAGGGCATGGTTACGGATAGGAGTTACTCCTATCTCTACTCCGTCAACCTTTACAGTTGAACCGCTCGGATAGCAACTCAAATTCAAATAACCGAAAAACTCGGTATCCTCCAGATCTTTGACATCGCTCCTGTGAACCTGTTCCTTACCATCTCCTCCACCATCAAGCAACTGCAAAAACTCATCTACGCTTTGGGGACGTTTGGCTTTGTTGAGTTGCATGGCTTTGTCAATAGCGGTGCATGTCGTTGAACTTACGCTTGATGGAAGAGGAAGAAGTTCCTCGCCACTACTACGCAAATTGGCCTCGATTGGGGTTACGCCACTTAAAAGTTTGTAAAGGGTAGCTCCCAAAGCATAGATATCCGCTGCAGGCAAGAAGTGTATTATACTGCTTAACATCTGCTCGGGTGGTGCATAGCCAGGGGTCTTACCTATCAGAGTGGAGGTGTTTTCGCCATCGCACTCATCATACTGCTTTGATGCACCAAAGTCTATCAGCACTGCATGACCAGAACCATCAACCATTATGTTGCCGGGCTTGATATCCAAGTGAAGGCGGTTGTTGCCATGAACATACGCAAGGGCATCGGCTACCTGACGGATATAATTGAGGGCATCAGCCTCGGAAAGAGGACCGTTACCATTCACAACATCACTCAAAGAACGGCCATCGATATAGTCCATTACAAAATAGGCAGTACCATTCTCTTCAAAGACGTCGGTAACGCTCACTATATTCTGATGGTGCAACTTACTGACTGCACGTGCCTCGTCAACGAATTTCTGCTTTAGTTTGGCCGCAAGCGGACGCTTGCTCTCGGTTCCGATTGTTACATGCTTGGTGGCCTCGTCGCGATTACAGAAATCCTTAACAAAAAACTCCTTGATTGCTACGCGCTTATCAAGCAATATATGTTCTGCCTCGTATGTACAACCAAAACCGCCGCTACTGATGTAGCGAACTATTTTATATGTCCCTCCTCGCAAAAGGGTTCCATTGGATAAATGCATTCTCTATAAATTTATTTAAATACCAATACCATGTTAAATTTCGCTTACAAATTTAAAGACTCAACTCCGCCAATACAAATTTTCACACCCATTTTGTACAAAATACCCCGATTATTACACAAAATAGTTACAAGTGAGGAGTTAGGAGTTAGGAATAAGTCCCCCTTATTAGTGCAGGCGAACTTGTGAGCCAAACGAAGGGGGATTTAGGGGGTTGGTAGACCACAAATTAAAGCAAATCCACTGGATATCAGACAGAGGAAACGTTGCTTGACAGATTACGATAAATGTAAAGATAAGATTTGCACAGATTTGCTTAGGAGTGAGGAGCTATGTGTAAACCTATTTTAGGACAAGACAACGAATGAGTAAATGCCTTCTCTTAACGATTTCGTCTCCTTGCTTATTAGTTTTTGGTCAATTATGCCAGTCTTATAATTGACTCGGTGAAAATAATTTGCGATTATTTCCTAAATCTATCTTGTAGAACTTGCATTTTCTCTATAATTTGGTTAAAAGTGGGCTTATTGTAACCATAAATCATATTTACATACATATCTGCATAGTCCTTCTCCCATACTGATATTATATCTTCACGAGGAATAAGCACTATTCTTTTGCGAACATCAGGCGTGTAGTCCATACCTTTAACCGAAGTGAATATCTCTCTATGGTGCCTGATTGTTTCCCACAACTCATCATCCTTTACTGCAACTTTTGCAAAATCCTTATCCATCATCTGATAGAGGTCGTACAAATGGCGAGATTTTCTATTCGCATTAGCACCATGTCCTGCGACAGAGAATAATTCATGCAATAAGAAGACCTTTTCCAAGAATGTTTTCCCTGCAATAGCTGTTGCAATCTCAGAATCAACAACACTAGTTTGAATAGCCGGAAAGTTCTCTTCCACAAGACTCTTGACCCTATTCATGGAGTATGGCTCAGATAGGGAGCGAGCACCTATCTCCAGCATAACAACCGGTTTCAGATATTCCAGCTGCCCCTGAATGACACTCTTGTATGTTATCCATATTTTTCGTGGTTCAGGATATGTGTTATCGCCCTCTCCATCTTGCTCGGTTTCAATCGTACATAATGTGTCTAATCCATATTGCTTGATGGCATCGGACAAAGCATTATAAAACTCTTCGCGAACAAATATTGATGATTCTTTGCGAAGTTTCTTAATCTGTTTCTTTGTCAGGTCTCCATCTAATCCGAATTGTGAACGCTCAATCGCAAGGTCTATATCTTCTGAAAATCTGCTAATATGTTTCCCAACCTTGCTCAATGAAGTTCCTCCTTTGAATATCAGTTTATTCGCAAAAGGCAGAATAAAGACTATCTGCAATATAGCAGTAACCCACAAATCTTTTTCAATGGCTTGTGCCGGTAATCCAATGCGCCCTTCTGCCGCTTGTAATACTTGCCTTTGTTCCTCTATTGTGAGTGAAAAATAGTTATTCATACGCTTGCTTAATTATGTTCCTAATCCATACAGGCATTAACTTAAAGTCTGCCATAACAGACTCTTTAGACTCATTCTGCAATAGTTCCTTAATCCGTCTTATCTGCCATTCTTCAACATTCTCTTTTTTTAATGATTTAAGAGCAAATGTTATGAGCATAGCCAATCTGCTTTGAAATGCCAGATTTTTGGGTGCTGTATTCTTGAATGTTATGCCCCTGCCATTGGAAATTACGACATGCCTCTTTGATCCATCAGTCAGATAGACATAGTTCATAGGTACCTGTGTTGAAAGTCCGAGTACATTAAGCGCATAAGCACCTGTAGGGACAATTCGGGCGTAATCTCGTTTCGCCATTGCTTCCGCTATTTGCTCAAACGATGGATGCAAGACTCCTAAACCCAATTTTTCCTCAACTTCGGGATAACAATATATACCCTGAGCGACCCTAATTATCAAACCTTCTTTGCAGAGCCTTGTTAGGGTTTGCCTAATAGCATCAGGTGTTCCCAAGTCAACAAAATCATCGGGGAAAAAGATACTTCCTTTCTCTAACGATAAAATTTGTTGTTCTATTTTCGATGTTATACTATCCATACAACCAATATTTTGTCACAAAAATACAGTAAATTTGTGACAATAACAAATATGCCTACAAAAAAGCAAAAATCATCACGTTACACTTTTACGCTCTTGTTTAAGTAAACAGTGGAACCTATAAGCTATTGAACATATATTTTACAATCATAAATCCAAACACTTATAATTTAATTATATAAGTTTTATGGTTTATATTTTTGAATAAGCGGTTAGAGCATAAATGACTCTACCCTAATTTTTCCTAATTCCTAATTCGCAAACACTTCGTGTTGCCGCAAAATCAGCGGCGGTTCGGCATAATCCAAATAAATTTGGCTTCTGCTCTCACCTTGCACATAGCCTATATCTAGACTTTCACCATTTTTTGTTCGCCACTGCTGCGCAGTGCCGCAAAATCGGCGGCGGTTCGGCATAATCCAAATAAATTTGGCTTCTGCTCTCACCTTGCACGATTTTTCCTAATTCCTAATTTCTAATTCCTAATTAACTACAGCGCCAGGCGGAGGCCGAGGTCGAAGTACGTGCCCGACGGGTTGTCGTTGCAACGGTGCGACACGCGGCAGCCCCTCGCATTGTTGTACCAACTGCCACCACGGTCCACGCGGTAAGAGCCGGAACTCGGACCATGAGGATTAGTCTGGGATGATGAAGTATAACTACCATACCAATCGCTGCACCACTC
>JAGBFU010000053.1 GCA_017936285.1 Marinifilaceae bacterium
AATTCCTAATTGCTAATTCCTAATTACCACCTACAACCCACTCTCCTTCAACTTCTCGGTATTCTCCTCTATCTGAAGACGCTCAATAATCTCATCAATATCTCCATCCATTACTGCCGGCAAGTTGTACATGGTAAAGTTTACTCGATGATCGGTAACTCGTCCCTGAGGATAGTTATAGGTTCTGATCTTTGCTGAACGATCTCCGGTACTTACCATTGTCTTTCTGCGCGAAGCAATATCATCAATGTACTTCTGATGCTCCTTATCATAGATAAACGATCTTAAACGAGCCAAAGCACGCTCCTTATTCTTAGGTTGGTCACGAGTCTCAGTACACTCAATCAAAATCTCCTCAGCAACTCCGGTATTCGGATTCTTCCAGATATATCTCAATCGTACACCCGATTCAACCTTGTTCACATTCTGACCTCCAGCGCCTCCAGAGCGGAAGGTATCCCACTTAATCTCGCCCTCATTAATCTCTACATCAAAGGCCTCAGCCTCCGGCAATACAGCAACCGATGCTGCAGAGGTATGCACACGTCCCTGAGTCTCAGTTGCAGGAACTCGCTGCACACGATGCACACCCGACTCATACTTCATAATCTTATATACATTCTCGCCACTAACAGAGAAGATAACCTCCTTGAATCCGCCTGCAGCACCTTCGCTACAACTACTTACAGCGGTCTTCCAACCCTTCGCCTCGCAAAAACGGACATACATCCTGAACAGATCACCTGCAAAAAGAGCAGCCTCATCACCTCCGGTTCCTCCACGTATCTCAACAATGACATTTTTACTATCCTCCGGATCGGACGGGATCATCATCAACTTTATATTCTGCTCCTGCTCAGGGATCTTAATTGCCAATTCATCAAGCTCCATCTTCTCCATCTCACGCAACTCCTCATCGGTCTCGCTCCTAAGAATCTCCTTACCCTCCTCCTGAGCCAGCAACATAGCCTCGAACTTTGAAGTCTCGGCTGTTATATTCTCCAACTCCTTATACTCTTTTGTCAATCGCACATAACGAGCCTGATCCTTAATAACTTCAGGATCTGTTATCAACTCTCCTATCTCTACAAAACGAATTTTGTAATGTTCCAATTTTTCCAATAATGGATGCTCCATATACCTTTCAATTAAATCCAAAACAAAAGTAATCTTTTTACTCTCGCCTGCGAAATTATTCCTCTATTTTTTAAGCGGATTATTAACACTTTTCTCCTATTGCAGATAATCCCATAATATAGAACATAAACGTAACACAACATAATATAAAACAACTAACCACCTCTTTTCACCTATATATCCGTATTTCTGACACTATTTTGCAAATATCCCCCATTATGAATACATCTTGCAAACCTTATGCAATTTGCACTCTGTCAGACACTTTGCGCAATTAAACACGCCTAAACCCGCTATTTTTAAAAATCTCAAAAAATATATGTTAAATTTTGTAAAAATGTTTCGTTAATTGAGAATTTGTTTGTAGTTTTGAGCCCTGAAACAAACAAGCAACAATGAAACACTTTTTCCTAACATCAAATGTCATTATGATCGTGGTCTTGCGACCACGTACAGGAGAAGGGTGTGCATAGCATTTGTATTATAAACTATATGTTTGCCTTTCTCCTGTGGGAAAGGCAAATTATTTTTTTGTAAAGTTTACTATGAAAAACGCATTACGAAGTGCCGTAACAATAAACGGCCGTAGAATGGCAGGAGCAAGAAGTTTGTGGATTGCAAACGGAATGAAAAGGGAACAGATGGGCAAACCGATTATTGGTATTGCAAACTCATTTACCCAATTGGTTCCGGGACATACCCACTTACACAATATTGGTCAGTACGTTAAGTCTGAAATCGAAAAACTCGGCTGTTACGCAGCAGAATTCAATACAATAGCCATTGACGATGGTATTGCAATGGGACACGACGGAATGTTATACTCTTTGCCATCTCGCGACATCATTGCAGATAGCGTTGAGTACATGGCTAACGCCCACAAAGTGGATGCATTGGTGTGCATAAGCAACTGCGACAAGATTACGCCTGGAATGCTTATGGCAACTATGCGTTTGAACATACCAACCATTTTTGTTTCGGGAGGTCCTATGGAGGCCGGTATATGGAACGGCAAGGCTCAGGATTTGATCTCAACTATGGTTGCCGGAGCAGACGAGACTATCAGCGACGAGGAGTCTGCAAACATTGAGGCTCATGCCTGTCCTGGCTGTGGTTCATGTTCAGGAATGTTTACCGCAAACTCTATGAATAGTTTGAACGAGGCCATTGGTCTGGCTCTTCCTGGAAACGGAACCATAGTTGCCACACACGCAAATCGTAAAAACCTCTTTACAAAAGCTGCAAAACTTATTGTAGAGATGGCATACAAATATTATGAGGAGGGAGACGAGAGCGTTCTGCCACGTTCAATTGCCACAAAAGCAGCTTTCGAGAACGCAATGAGTCTTGATATAGCGATGGGAGGTTCATCAAATACCGTTCTGCACCTTTTGGCTGTTGCGCGAGAGGCCCACGTTGATTTTACAATGAAGGATATCGACCGTCTGTCACGCAAGATTCCTGTATTGTGCAAGGTTTCTCCAAACAGTAACTACCACATGCAGGATGTCAACCGCGCAGGAGGTATTATGGGAATTATGGGAATCCTCGCCCAAAACGGATTGATTGACACAACTGTACTCAGAGTTGGATACAAGAATCTTGCCGATTGTCTGGCACAGTGCGATATTACCGCCTCAACTCTGACAGACGAGGCTCGCAAAAATTATTTAAGCGCTCCAGCAAACCGCTTCAGCACAGAATTGGGTTCACAGGAGACATACTATAAGGAGTTCGATACCGACCGCGAAAATGGCTGTATCCGAGATATAGAACACGCATACTTCAAAGATGGAGGATTGGCTGTTCTGTTCGGAAATCTGGCTCCCGACGGTTGCATTGTAAAGACCGCCGGAGTTGATGAATCCCTGTTTGTATTCAAGGGAACCGCTAAGGTATTTGAGTCTCAGGAGCAGGCTGTTGAAGGTATTCTTGGCGACAAGGTAAAAGCCGGTGATATTGTGGTCATCCGTTACGAGGGTCCAAAGGGAGGTCCCGGAATGCAGGAGATGCTATACCCAACATCATACCTGAAATCAAAACACCTTGGTAAGGAGTGTGCCTTGATTACAGATGGACGCTTCTCCGGTGGAACATCAGGTTTGTCAATCGGCCACGTATCACCTGAGGCGGCATCGGGCGGAGCTATTGCATACGTAAAAGATGGAGATAGCATTACTATTGATATTCCTGCAAGAGCTATAACACTTGATATCTCGGACGAGGAGATGAATATAAGAAAGAGTGAATTAAAAGAATTTAAACCGGTGAATCGCGATAGAGTTATACCTCGCTCGCTTCAGGCATACGCACTGCTTGTAAGCTCTGCAGACAAGGGAGCGGTGAGAGTTCTACCGGGAGAAACATATTAAACACATTTACTAACTAACTATGACCAAAGAAGATAATATGATGACCGGAGCACAAGCTCTTATGGAGTGTATGCTCGCCGAAGGTATTGATACCATCTTCGGCTATCCCGGTGGCTCTATCCTTCCGGTTTACAATGCAATGTATGACTACCGTGACCGCATCCACCACGTTTTGGTGCGTCACGAGCAGGCTGCAGTCCACGCTGCACAGGGTTATGCACGTGCAAGTGGAAAAGTTGGAGTTGTGGTGGTAACATCAGGCCCCGGCGCGACAAATACAGTCAGCGGACTGGCCGATGCTATGATGGACTCAACTCCATTGGTACTTATCTCAGGACAGGTTGGATCAGGTTCCCTTGGAACCGACGCCTTTCAGGAGGTAAACTTTGTGGGAATAACCCAGGCTGTTACAAAATGGAATATCCAGATTAAACGTCCCGAAGATCTGCCCGCAGCTTTTGCAAAAGCATTCTACGTGGCACGTAGCGGACGTCCGGGCCCTGTAGTTATTGATTTCTCAAAGGATGCACAGACCAACTCTGCCCCATTCCATTATGAGAAGAACCGCGAACATAGTATCCTAAGTTACTGTCCGTATCCGAATATCGATATGGCAAAGATAGACGAGGCTGCAGCATTAATCAACCTTGCAAAACGTCCAATTGCAATGATTGGCCAGGGAGTTACACTGGCTGGTGCAGAGAAAGAGCTATACAACTTCCTTGAGAAGAGCGGAATGCCTGTAGCATCAACTCTGCTTGGACTATCTGCAATCCCAAGTGACCATCCTCAATATGTAGGTATGCTGGGAATGCACGGAAACTATGGCCCCAATGTAAAAAACAAAGATTACGACCTGGTGGTTGCAATCGGAATGCGATTTGACGACCGCGTAATCAGTAATGCCAATACATTTGCTTGTAATGCACAGGTTATCCACCTTGACATTGACAATGCCGAGATTAGCAAACTGATCTATGCCGATGTACCTGTACTTGGTGATGCAAAGGAGACCTTGCCCAAAATCACAAGACGTTTGCAACCGCGCAACCACTCTGAGTGGATCAAGGAGTTCCGTGCATGCGACAGGATTGAGATGGAGGCAGTAATATATCCAAGTATCAAACCAAGAACCCCGTATTTGAGAATGGCCGAGGTTGCAAGTGCAATATCAGAGGCATATAACCACAAGGCTATTCTTGTTACCGACGTAGGTCAGCACCAGATGGCAGCAGTACGCTACTTTAAATATACATCTCCACGAAGCGTGATTACTTCCGGAGGTATGGGAACTATGGGATTTGGAGTTCCTGCGGCAATTGGAGCAAAAATCTCTATGCCAGAGCGAGATGTAATCCTTTTTGTAGGCGATGGCGGTATGCAGATGAATATGCAGGAGATGTGCACTGCAATGCAGGAGAATGCTCATATCAGAATTGTACTTCTAAGCAACAACTACTTAGGTATGGTTCGTCAGTGGCAGGAGTTGTTCTACGATCGTCGCTACTCGGCGACCCCTATCAGCAACCCTGACTACGAACACATTGCTGCAGCATACAACTTCGGTTTCCGCAGAGTAGAGAGACATGACGATTTACAGGCAGCTATTGAGGAGATGAAGAGTTACAATGGACCATTCCTGCTTCAGGCATGTTGTGAGCAGGAGGAGAATATCTTCCCGATGGTACCTGCCGGAGCATCGGTTACTGACGTTCGATTAGAATAGTAAAGAGTATGAAAAAGAGAGATTATATATTGACCGTATTTTCAGAGAACCGCGTAGGTCTTTTGAATCAGATCTGTACAGTCCTTATCTGTAAAAACGTAAACATTGAGACCCTTACAACATCGGAGTCAGCATTGGCAGGTGTTCATAAGTTTACAATCTACGTTCAGAGTACTCCTGAAGAGATCGATTTGATTGCAAAACAGATCGAGAAGAAGGTGGATATCATGAAGGTATTTGTTTACACTCCCGATGAGGTTGTTATGCAGGAGATTGCCCTGTTCAAGGTTTCAAGAGGAAAGAGTATCGAGCGAATAATTCGTGAGCACTCTGTCCGTATTCTGGAGGTGGGCGATGATTATATGGTACTTGAAAGAACCGGTCACACCGAAGATACCCAGGCGCTGTTGAAACTATTGCAACCATATGGTGTACAACAGTTTGTCCGTTCAGGTCTTGTTGCTGTAATCAAGGCAGAGAACGAGGGAGTATCAAGCTATCTTGAGGAGAGATTAAGACAAAAACTGGCTGAGGAGAGTGCCGAGGCCGGTAAATAATATAGTATTAAACAAACAATTAAAAACATAACATTATGGCAATTATCAATTTTGGAGGGGTTGACGAGAATGTTGTAACTCGTGAAGAATTCCCATTGACCAAAGCATTAGAGACACTAAAGAACGAGACCATCGCTGTTATTGGATATGGCGTACAGGGTCCTGGACAATCTTTGAACTTGAAGGACAATGGTTTCAACGTAATTGTTGGACAGCGTAAGAATAGCAAGACTTGGGATAAGGCAGTTGCTGACGGATGGGTCCCAGGTGAGACACTGTTTGAGATTGAGGAGGCTTGTGAAAGAGCAACTATCATTCAGTATCTTTTGTCAGATGCAGCTCAGATTGCATTGTGGCCAACAGTAAAGAAGCACCTTACTCCTGGTAAGACTCTTTACTTCTCTCACGGATTTGGAATTACATACAAGGAGCGTACAGGAATTATTCCTCCAGCTGATATTGATGTAATTTTGATCGCACCAAAGGGTTCTGGTACATCACTGCGCAGAATGTTCCTTCAGGGTCGTGGTTTGAACTCTAGTTACGCTATCTTCCAGGATGCAACAGGAAAGGCATGGGAGAAGGTTATCGCATTGGGAATTGGAGTTGGTTCTGGTTACCTGTTCGAGACTACATTCAAGAAAGAGACATACTCAGACCTTACCGGAGAGCGTGGAACATTGATGGGAGCTATTCAGGGTTTGTTGCTTGCTCAGTACGAGACTCTTCGTGAGAACGGACACGAGCCATCAGAGGCATTCAATGAGACTGTTGAGGAGTTGACTCAGTCACTTATGCCACTGTTTGCAGAGAACGGAATGGATTGGATGTATGCAAACTGCTCTACAACTGCACAGCGCGGAGCATTGGATTGGATGGGACCTTTCCACGACGCTACAAAGCCGGTGTTCCAGAAGTTGTATAGCGAGGTAGCATGCGGAAACGAGGCTCAGCGCTCTATTGATACCAACAGCCAGCCTGATTATCGTGAGAAGTTGGATGCAGAGTTGAAGGAGCTACGTGAGAGCGAGATGTGGAGAGCAGGAGCTACTGTTCGTAAACTTCGCCCTGAGAACAACTAATCGCTAACTGATAATAATATGATTATTGGGGCGATTTTCCATCGCCCCAATCGTCGCATAATAAGGAGGACAAATAAAATGGACAAAATATATATATTCGACACCACCCTTCGCGATGCGGAGCAGGTTCCCGGCTGCCAGCTGAACACCATTGAGAAGATCGAGGTTGCAAGACAGTTGGAGCGTTTGGGAGTCGATATTATTGAGGCAGGATTCCCGGCATCAAGCCCTGGAGATTTCAACTCGGTAGTTGAGATTTCCAAAGCCATCAGCAACCCGACAATCTGCGCCTTGACTCGTGCCGTACAGAAAGATATTGACGTTGCTGCCGAGGCATTAAAATTTGCCCAAAGAGGCCGAATTCACACAGGAATCGGAACCTCACCATACCATATCTTCGAAAAATTGAACTCTACCCCCGAGGAGATTATTGAGCGTGCCGTTGCAGCTGTAAAGTATGCAAAACGTTACGTTGAGGATGTTGAGTTCTACGCAGAGGACGCAGGCCGTACAGATGAGGAGTATCTGGCAAGAGTTGTTGAAGCAGTTATTAATGCCGGTGCAACCGTTGTTAATATTCCAGATACAACAGGATACTGTTTGCCAAGTGAGTTTGGAGCTAAAATTGCATACTTGACAAACAATGTTCCAAACATTGACAAAGCGATCATATCTACTCACTGTCATAATGACCTGGGAATGGCTACAGCCAACACTATTGCAGGTATTATGAACGGAGCACGCCAGGTAGAGGTAACAATCAACGGATTGGGCGAGAGAGCAGGTAATACCTCACTTGAGGAGGTTGTTATGACTGTTGCATGCCACAAGAATCTTGATTACCAGTTGGATATCAACACCCGCGAAATTCTTAAAACCAGTAAGCTGGTTTCAGGACTTATGCGTATGCCGGTACAGGCAAACAAGGCTATTGTAGGAAGAAATGCCTTTGCACACTCATCAGGAATTCACCAGGATGGAGTTTTGAAAAGCCGCGAGACATACGAGATTATCGACCCTGCAGATGTAGGAGTTGATGAGTCAAGTATCATCCTTACTGCAAGAAGCGGACGTGCAGCATTGAAACACCACCTGAAAGAGTTGGGTTATAATACCACCGATGAGGAGTTGACCAAAATTTATCAACGTTTCCTTGAGGTTGCCGACAAGAAGAAAGATATTACAACCGCAGATCTTGAGTTGCTGGTTGACAGTGAGGCAGCCCGTCATCGTAGCTCTATCAAGTTGGTTGATCTACAGGTAGTCTGCGGTACGACATCTATGCCTACAGCAACAGTAAAACTTGACATAGGAGGTGATGAATTTGTTGAGAGCGCTGTTGGTAACGGCCCTGTTGATGCTGCAATCAATGCCATTAAATCAATTACAAAGCGCCGCGTACGCGTTGAAGAGTTCCTTATCCAGGCCATGACAAATGGTAGTGATGACTTAGGAAAGGTTCATGTGCAAATTTCACATAAGGGTAAAATGTATCACGGATTCGGAGCAAGTACCGATATCGTTACAGCCTCCGTAGAGTCATTCTTGGATGCACTTTCGAAAATCAGCTAAAATGAACACTCTATTTGATAAAATATGGGATGCACACACCGTCGACACTATTGCCGGCGGTTCGTGTGTTTTATATATTGACCGTCAATATATACACGAAGTGACTAGCCCACAAGCTTTTGAAGGACTACGTCAGCGTGGAATTCCGGTATTCCGTCCCGCACAGGTAACAGCAACTCCGGACCACAATATTCCAACTGTCAATCAGCACCTTCCTGCAAGTGACCCAAACTCAAGAATGCAACTTGAGACACTTGAAAAAAACTGCGAGGAGCATGGAATCAACATCTACAAGGTTGGTACTCCAAAGAACGGGATTGTACACGTAGTAGGGCCAGAGACCGGCACTACCCAACCGGGAATGACAATTGTATGCGGAGATAGCCACACCTCAACTCACGGAGCGATGGGATGCATTGCTTTCGGTATTGGTACTTCCGAGGTAGAGATGGTACTAGCATCACAATGTGTACTTCAAACCAAGCCCAAGAGTATGAGAATCAACATTGAGGGAGAGTTGAACCCCAATGTATGCTCAAAAGACATTATCCTTTACATCATCTCAAAGCTTGGAACAGATGGCGGTACTGGACACTTCATAGAGTTCGCAGGAAGTACTATCCGCTCTCTGTCAATGGAGGCGCGTATGACTATCTGCAATATGAGTATTGAGATGGGAGCTCGCGGCGGTATGATTGCACCTGACCAGACCACATTCGATTACCTTAAGGGACGCGAGAACGCTCCTAAGGGCGAGGCCTGGGAAAGAGCGGTTGCCGAGTGGAGCAAACTTAAGAGCGACGAAGATGCGATCTTTGACAAGGAGGTAACATTCGATGCCAAAGATATTCTGCCTATGATTACATATGGTACCAATCCCGGAATGGGAGTTGCAGTTACCGGTTCTATCCCTGAACTGGAAGAGATTCCGGCAGTATCTGAAACCTCGTTCATAAAATCATTGGATTATATGGGATTTGCCCCTGGAGATAAGATGGAGGGCAAAAAGGTTGACTATGTATTTGTAGGCAGTTGTACCAACGGCCGTATCGAGGATTTACGTGCATTTGCCAACGCTGTAAAGGGCAAACGCAAGGCTGACAACATAACAGCATGGATTGTTCCCGGCAGCCGTCAGGTTGAGAAACAGGCCATTGAGGAGGGAATCAAAGCAACTCTCGAGGAGGCCGGTTTTGAGTTGAGACAACCCGGTTGCTCTGCTTGTCTTGCCATGAACGATGACAAGATTCCTGCAGGCAAATATTGTGTAGCAACCTCTAACAGAAACTTTGAAGGACGTCAGGGTCCCGGAGCACGCACACTTCTGGCAGGTCCATTGGTTGCAGCAGCCGCTGCTGTCAACGGCGTTATTACCGATCCATCAAAATTGTAATTAAAGGTTATGGTTGACAAGTTTATTACATTAGATAGTTCGATGGTTCCTCTGAATATCGAGAACATCGATACTGACCAGATAATCCCGGCTCGCTTTTTAAAGGCAACCACCCGTAAAGGATTTGGAGACAATGTTTTCTACGATTGGCGATACAACAGCGACGGCTCTCCAAAAACCGATTTTGCAATGAACAACCCCAAATACAATGGGAATGTATTGGTAGTTGGAAACAATTTCGGATGCGGATCAAGCCGCGAGCATGCAGCATGGGCTATCTACGGAGCCGGATTCAAGGCAGTTGTATCAAGCTTTTTTGCAGACATCTTCCGCAACAATGCGCTCAACAACGGGCTGCTGCCTGTACAGGTTTCACCACAATTTCTGGCAGAAATATTCCAGGCAATTGAGGCAGATCCACAAACAAAAATACATATCGATTTAGAGGCACAAGAAATTTCACTTCCTGTTGCAAATATCACAGAGAATTTCGAAATTAGCGCCTACAAAAAAGAGTGCCTTTTAAAGGGTTACGACGACATTGACTATGTATTGAGTTTGAAGGATAAGATTGAGGAGTACGAAACACGCAACAAATAGAATAAGATGATTTTCAATATTGCAAAACTACCGGGCGACGGCATTGGGCCAGAGATAGTTGAACAGGCTGTAAAGGCTATTGATGCTGTTTGTGTAAAGTTTGGGCATAAGGTAAATTACACCTCTGCATTAGTAGGTGCCTGTGCCATTGATGCGACAGGAGAACCATATCCTGCCGAGACACACAAGGTATGTATGGAGAGCGATGCTGTGCTTTTTGGAGCAATCGGCGACCCCCGTTTCGACAATAATCCGAATGCGAAGGTGCGCCCTGAGCAGGGATTGTTGAAAATGAGAAAGGAGTTAGGACTCTATGCCAATATCCGTCCCGTTACCACCTTTGCCGAGCTGGCCCACAAATCACCACTTCGTATTGATTTGGTCGAGGGAGCAGATTTAGTATGCATTCGTGAATTGACCGGAGGCTTGTATTTTGGTCGTCCACAGGGACGCTCAGAGGATGGCAATACGGCATACGACACATGCGTTTACAATCGCGACGAGATTACCAGAATCTGTAAATTGGGCTTTGAATATGCAATGGCACGCAGGAAACAACTTACCGTTGTTGACAAAGCCAATGTACTTGCTACATCAAGACTATGGCGCGAAGTAGCTAAGGAGATGGAGAAAGATTACCCCGAAGTAAAGGTTGAATATATGTTCGTTGATAATGCAGCGATGAAATTGGTAACACAACCGAAATACTTCGACGTTATGGTTACCGAGAATATGTTTGGCGACATACTTACCGACGAAGCGAGCGTTATTACCGGCTCACTGGGACTTTTGCCATCGGCATCAATAGGAGTGCACACCTCACTATTTGAACCGATTCATGGTTCTTACCCTCAAGCTGCAGGAAAGAATATTGCCAATCCGATAGCCACAATCCTATCGGCAGCAATGATGTTTGAGTATGCCTTTAAACTTTATGACGAGGGTAAGGCAATTCGTAACGCAGTTGCTGAATCACTAAAACAGGGCATTGTAACCGAGGATATTGCAGGCGACGGCCAGCCATATGGAACCGACCAGGTAGGAGACTTCATAAAACAACAAATATTAAAATAATCAATCATGGATACCGAAACCGGAACAGTGAGATATTTTCCCTCACTAAAGGACATTGTATCAGCAAAACAGGTGTTGAACGAGGTTATTGCAACTACTCCATTAACACCTAATCGTAATCTATCAGAGCGCTTCAATTGTGATATCTGGCTCAAACGCGAGGATTTACAACAGGTTCGCTCATACAAAATCAGAGGTGCATATAACAAAATCCGCTCATTAAGCAAAGAGGAGTGTGACAGAGGAGTTGTATGTGCAAGTGCAGGAAACCACGCACAAGGAGTTGCGTACTCATGCCACAAGTTGAAAATCAAGGGAAAGATTTTCATGCCAAAAACCACCCCAAAACAGAAAATCGAGTCTGTAAGAATGTGGGGAGGCGAGTATGTTGAGATTGTATTGGTTGGTGATACCTTCGATGCAGCCTCTGATGCAGCAAAACGTGCATGCAGCGAGGAGAATATGGTATTTATCCCACCATTCGACGAACCTAAAATTATTGAGGGCCAAGCAACTGTTGCACTTGAAATTCTACAACAGACAGCCGGCGCCATTGATTATGTCTTTGTTCCAATTGGAGGAGGAGGATTGGCAGCCGGAGTAGGAAGCTACTTCAGCCAGATCAGTCCGGGTACAAAGGTAATCGGAGTTGAGCCTGCAGGAGCTGCATGTATGAAGGCCTCTATCGATAATGGTGGTGTTATCAAATTACCGGAAATCAATAAGTTTGTTGATGGAGCCGCAGTACAAAAGGCCGGTGACTATACCTACGAGATTTGTAAGGTTGTTCTGGATGATATAATTACCGTTCCGGAGGGAGAGGTTTGTACCACAATCCTTAACCTGTACAACCGCGATGCAATTGTTGTTGAGCCTGCTGGAGCATTAAGCATTGCAGCCCTCAACCACTACAAAGACAAACTGGCAGGAAAGACCGTTGTTTGTATTGTCAGCGGAAGTAATAACGATATTACCCGAATGGAGGAGATTAAGGAGCGTTCACTTCTATTTGAAGGACTACGCCACTATTTCATTATCAATATGCCTCAACGCTCAGGAAGTATGGCAATGTTCATTAATGAGATTCTCTCTCCAAACGAGGATATTATCTTCTTTGAGTACAAAAAGAAAATCAACCGCGAAAGTGGTCCGGCGATGCTCGGAATTGAGATTCAAAAGCCAGAGGATCTCTCATCACTCATTGAGAGGATGAAGGCTCATAACCTTGAATTCGAGTATCTGAATGATAAACCTACAATGTTTGAATATTTGGTATTCTAACAAACATACTAACTATAACAGACTATATTAACTGATGAAAGTTGCTATTGTTGGCGCAAGTGGCGCCGTTGGACAAGAGTTTTTAAGAGTGTTGGACCAACACAATTTCCCAATGGATGAGTTGGTATTATTCGGCTCTAAGAGAAGTGCCGGGTCTACCTACACATTCAAAGGTAAAGAGATTGTTGTAAAAGAGTTACAACACAACGATGATTTTAAAGATATCGACATTGCATTTGTATCTGCAGGAGCAGGTACCTCGAAAGAGTATGCCAGTACCATTACCAAATATGGTACAGTAATGATTGATAACTCAAGTGCATTCCGTATGGACGAGGATATTCCATTGGTAGTTCCCGAGGTTAATGCCGAGGATGCTCTGGTTCGCCCACGCGGAATCATCGCAAACCCCAACTGTACAACAATACAGATGGTTGTTGCATTGAAGGCTATTGAGAATCTTTCACACATCAAGCAGGTACACGTATCTACATACCAATCAGCCAGCGGTGCAGGAGCTGCAGCAATGGATGAGCTGGTATACCAATACGAGCAATTGACTAAGGGCGAGGAGCCAACAGTAAACAAGTTCGCTTACCAGCTCGCATACAACGTAATTCCTCATGTTGACGTATTCCAGGAGAATGGCTATACAAAAGAGGAGATGAAGATGTACAACGAGACACGTAAAATCATGCACTCAGACATTAAAGTCAGTGCAACCTGTGTACGTGTACCGGTAATGCGTGCTCATAGTGAAAGCATCTGGCTTGAGACAGAGCGTCCATTGACAATAGAAGAGGTTCGTCAGGCAATTGCCGAAGGCGAGGGGTTGGTTTTGATGGATAATCCTGAGAACAAAGAGTACCCTATGCCTCTCTTCATTGCCGAGAAAGAGCCTGTATATGTAGGTCGTATCCGCAAAGATCTTTGCAATGAGAATGGTCTTACATTCTGGACTGTTGCAGACCAGATTAAAAAGGGTGCAGCATTGAACGCTGTTCAGATTGCAGAATACCTTATCAAAGTTGGTAACGTAAAATAAGATATGCTTTCAACAGCAATATTACACCCGAAACAGATTGACTGCTTCGGGTGCTTTTTTTTTTAATTAAGTGCTAAATCCTAAGGTTGAATATCCCTTACGAATCGGATATAATGAGTTGCATTATTACCAAGGGTTACACGATCATTATAAATTGACCATGAGTAGAAGTGCTCCCCATTGACATAATCATAGCGATTTCCATGATATCCAAATGAGTAGTAGTTACTAACCAGCGTTCCACTATTATTATACCACCACGAGCTATTGTCACAATATAGGTGCATTATAACTCCCTCTCGAAGATTGGGAACTCGATAACCATCGGGCGATGGCGAACCACCCTGTTCCAACTCATTTTTCAATACATTATAGGAAGGATTTGTCTCTGTATAGCGCTGCAACTCTCCTGTCTCAAAACCATCATACACTCTGGCAAGCGGGCTGTACTCATCATCAGGAACAAGTTCGTGACTGGTATAGTAGGCACGAAGAGACTCCTTATTCATATTACGCATATCAAATCGATAGACAGAGTTTGTAGTAATGGTTCCTGCCGGACGCTCTACATTCACAAGCAGATCTTCCGGATAATTCTCTCCCTCAACACATATAGACAACTCGTTTGCTACCTCCATACCAAGATTCCTTACACAACGCACCGGCGAGTATCCGGGTTTACCCCAATGCACCTGATACTCTCCGGTTGAAGCTCCCTCCTCTGCCCAAACGATTGTCGGAACATTACCGGCAGTCTCAAGCCATGCAGTACTGCTTACCACATGTAATCTCCATGGGAATACTCCATTAAATACACCTCCATTCACCGGAACATTAGGTTCTCGACTACTCTCTATCGGATACAACTGCGCCTCAGAACTCAACCCCTGATCTCCGATAAATAGTCCGCATAACTGATCCAACGACGCAATATACCAACGTAACTCGTCAGGATCAACCACTCCATCGCCATCCAGATCACGGTTACGTAACAACGGAGAGTACAATCCGCTATTGTACTTCGGCTTTAACTTCAACTCCTTGCCCGAATAGTCAATAATGGAATCCCAGCGCAGTGTGTAATTTACCGACTTGCTGCCACCGGTACCACTTACAAGATTGATTAGACAGGCTGTATTATACAAACCATCGCTTCTCGATGTATTATCTGCTGTATAATTTGGTTTATGCGAATCATTAAGAGTTCCTAGTCGCTCATCTGGGTGATAGAACCAGGCACTATTATTTGTCTCATCATCGGTCTCGCACCCCCAAGCCTCGTTCAAATCGGTCTTATCAAGACCTATATTGTATGGAGTCTGTATTGAGTATTGACGAATAGTCATGATACTTCCCGTAATTGAACTATCATCATCGGCACTACGATTATTTTTACAAAGAATGTGCATCAAACGGTTAGGCTGGTTTACAAACTTCTTCCACAAAATATCGGGGTCATTCGGATTCATCGGGTTTTCGTCATAGTAGAACTCATTGACAAAGACCGTAAACTTCATCTCCCCATTGTCGTCAAACATACTCTCGGCTCCTGCTCTCCATGCAATAACCTCACGTTTCACCACATTAAGCATATCAATAACCGTCATAAGCTGACTCTCATCCTTAGGATAGGTATGATTTGCATCGGAATATATATTACTACCGGTAATCTTATCATTTACCATAAACTCTACCCACTTATAGTCAAGATCGTTATAGATCTCCTTCCCCGACTCATCCTTTAACGGAACACCCTCACGTCCAAAGGGGGTGCGAACATACCAGGTCATATTATCGGTATCTATCTCCGATGCACGGATTGTATAGACTCTCTGACCAAAATGAGCATCAAAGATATAAATATCCTCCTCAGCCTCGTAAAGATGTCCCATTGCTCCAGGTTGATTCTCGGTTATTCCCGTTTGGTTATCATTCGAGGTATCAACCTCAAGCTCTATATTCTCAACTCCCTTGATATTAATGGTATATGTATAGTGAGTATTACGAATTACATCATAATCATCTACATTCCTGGCAAAATCGCCCAAATGAACATAGTATGTTACATCGGCAATCAGATGCTGCTCTGTTGTCAAACCCGGATCAACCACCATCTTCAACTCTCCCTTTATTATTACATAGGTGGCTAACTCCGGAGCATACTCCCACAATCCATTCTCGTTATTATAGGTACCATAGTTGGCATCATTAGGGTTCTCAAGGAATTTATTTCTGCGATCACGATTATGGTAGTTTCCGCCAACACTCTTTTTCATGCCATGCGAACAGATATTTTCAAGAGTGTAAAACGAAAAAGAGTGTAACACTCCTCCAGTAGGTGTTCCATTGAGCATCTCATTCTCGGTTGACTCGAAATTCTTTGGTGTCAAATTGAAATATGAATCCTCAACTAACTGCAACAATGAATCTCCGGGGATGAGAAACGAACTGCGCGGCAAATTTATAACCTGCCATGACTCGGGAATAAACTCCTCCACTCTCTGACGATCACTCTCCTCTTTAGGATTCACGCGCACATTAACCTCTATCTTGGCATCCAAACGGTGAAGCATAATCTTATCTCCAGGTACAGTTATCTTACCATCAGCAGAGATTTTTACTCCATCTGCACTACCTGTCATCATAAAATATCCGGCATTCCTATCAGGAATCTCCTGATTAAGCGAAACCACCAACTCCTGTAAATCAGCCTTGGTTCGAACCAATCCCAAACGCTCCTGCGAGATATTCATAAAGTCAAGGTCGATATTGGCAATCAGGACAATCTCAACCTCGCCCGAAATAGTCGGTACGCACATATGCAGAGTTCCGGTAGTCTGCTCAGACGTATTGTCTGACATCATATTCTGCACACTCCAATAATCCTTGTTATCGATATTATTGAGATCCTCCTGCATAAAGTAGTGTCCGTATATCTTCTCCTCCTCGAAAAAGACAAATGCATACATATTCCGTACCATTGATTCATAATGAATGTCATATGTAGCACGCGACTTTATCTCTATTCTGCTATTATCAGTTGCTCCAAAATTCAGTACAGCGTTTACCTCCTTACCGACAGGAGAGTGCTCAACCAGCTCATCACTATTGCACCCGGTCAGCAGGATAAAACTCCATACAACCAATATTCCTTGTAGAATCCAATATCTCATATCTCTACTCTTAAGAAATCATCCACCTTAATCAAACGTTACCTCGCCCTCAACATCTTCCCAATTCGTTACCTCAAACTCCACATCTCCACTCTTCTCGTTATAGGTAACATTGACCAATATATCGATAAAATCATTTCTGCGAATTGCAGTTATAGGCGAGGCCTCGCCCGTAACTTTATCAACAATATTTATAGGAATTGTCTCTTCGTAATCAACACTCGTGGTTACACTCTTCTTCTCTACCTTATACAGATAAAAATTGTATCGTCTTCGGTTATTGCTACTTGTTGAATTGTTACCATATACAGAACTACCATTCACTGCCAGGAAGTAACTGCTTCGTGTACCCTGAAGACGCAGATAGCCACTCGTTGTTGTCGCAGTGAAATAGTCTGAGTTTCCCGGTGTAACTGTCAATGGCACCCTACTGGAACTCATCTGTGAGCTCTGCATAAAGTAACCGGTTGAACCCATTGACTCTATTGTGAACCTATTAGCAGATATTTTGTTAAATCGCCACACATAGTTATGATTCAACTCGCCATTTGTCATATAGGATGAACCGGCACCAACATTGTTTCCATTTATGTAAAGATATCTGGAAGAATTTGCATTATACATCACATACAATTCACCATCCTCAATATCATTATAATTGCTAATACTACTTCCTGACACCTCATAAACCTCACTGGTTATTCCCGGATATTGCAATGAAAGCGTATAGTTGTAATTTCCACCTGTGCTCTCAAGTAGATAGGTATCAAATATAGTTGCCTCGTTCACCTGATTATCACTACCCATTTTAGGGATTAGATAATCGGGGGCAAATGGGATAATAGCATCGGACGAGGTTACTACAGGTGATACATTCGCTGTGCCTCCCTCAACAAAGATGTCAGCACTTTGCTGGGTGAATTTTGGATTAAAGGAGAGATCTGTTATACACAAGTCGCTATGTGAACTCTGATTACGTACATTGAGACGCAATCTTGCATAGGTTCTGATCAACTCTCCATTAATGATATTCTCGCCGGGAGTAAGATTTATATCCTTTGCAAGCGTCAACGGATATGCTGACAAGTGGCTGCATAAATTACTCTCTGAGGCATTCACCCTCAGACCACCGGTTATATTATCCTCACTTACTACAGCAAGGTTCCCCGTCAGCTCCTCATAATTGCCATAATTGGCAACAGCATAAAGTTTATATGTTTTGCTATAGTCCAGATTTGTAAAACTGACTGTAGCCTCGGTATTGTCATTTGAAAAGCGAGGATCGTTTGCTTCAAGCGCAATAGACGAGACCACGCTGCCTCCCTCTACCAAAAAGAGGGCAAGTCGATACATCTTGCTACCATTGACATACATCTCCTCATCCGTAATAGATCCATCGCTATCCAAATCATCCTCTATCCCTCTGGATTGCAATGTCGATTCGACACTTCTAAGGATGAATCTGAGCGAAGCTGTACCACTTAATGAGGCATCTGTACTATCCTGGCATGCTACCATAAGCAACATCCCAAACAGCATTAACTTTCGCAAGATATCTACAACTTTAAACATCATTCTCCATATTTATACAATATGTTATCAAACTATATTGTAATATCATAACTGGACTCCATATAGTTCCAGGGAGCTATAGTCAAATTCAACTTAACCTGTGAACCCTTTATCTCCAGCACATATGTATATTTCTTTCCTGGCTCAAATGTGATAGCCGGAATCATCACAGAAAAGACCTGGTCACCTGCATTCTTCAACGTATAACAGAATTGCAATGTCTCCGCTTTAACAGTCTGCGGGACTATCAACAACCAGCCATCATTATGAGTAAACTCCTCACCCTCCAATCCTCCATTAGAGGTATAGAGCATACTCTCTTTACTAAAACCAATTCCCTTGTGTCTCCACCTGTACATCGGTGCCGCCGATGATTCGTATGGATACCAGGTTATCTCGGGATTTACATTACCTGAATGCACAAGATATCCCGAAGATGAGAAAAGATCGGTTGCACTACTTGTATTCTGCAACCAGCACGAGGTCACACCCTCGGTTACTGCAGGAACAAATCCGTCAACAGCCTTTACCTTAAAGCATACTGCAGCGAAAATGTGCTGCATGTGCAAAGCAACCGCCTGGGCAAGATTGGCCGTTCTTGTATTTACCTGAGTAGCTGCAAGTAATATATCCTCCTGCAGAGTCTGAGTATTTATAGGACCACCCTGAAAAATGGTAGGTTCCATTTGAGTCATCAAGCTTGAAACCAGTGTTTGCGGGAAACATGCACGGAAATCATATATTGCCTGCGACTCCCAATAACGAGCCTCGCCCGAGTAGTGCCAATCATAAAACGCATTATAATCCGGCTCGGTTGAGCCATGTGTAAGAGGAGTTGCTGTAAAGGCTTCGAAAGTAACATTCTGACCCCCAAGCTCCACATTATACTCTCCCCACACTCCTACAGTCTCATTGGTTCCATCTGCAACAGGAGTACATAACTCCTTAAGCAACTCATTTGTTGTCAGGGCTCGCGTAGATCTCTCCTGCTCCTGAACGATATCCCATGAGATTGGGTATTTGGATAGCGGTTCCACCTCGGGATGCGGATAATCCGCCTCCCGAGTGCAACCGACAATAGTTAATAATAGTGTCAGCAAAAGATATTTCTCCGATATACCTTTCATCTAACCTACTTATATATCTTATTACTGAATTGTATAGATCAAAGTTGGCTCCTGAATCCAGTCGGTAACCGCTGGCTCGAAATAGATACGTGTATTCTGACCGAATGCAATTCGGTAAACATATCTCTTACCCATCTCCCACTTATCAACCTTATGAACTACACCACTCTCCTCATACGCGAAATCAGAAAGTTTTATTGTAGCCGATGTTGACAAAGTCTTCTCGCTTGCAGTACCTGGGTTAGTTGTCTTATCATAATAGACAGTTACCGAAGCATCTGCAGGAACATCCTGAGGGATAAGCAACAAAGCAGAAGTTCCACTTGTAAACTGAGCCGGAGCCTCCACCGGCACTGAGAAGTGAGCAAAACTTGGTTCGTACATAATTTCCTGAGTTGCAGGTACCAAATTCTCCCATTGAGGAGCCTCTGTCTCGGAGTAAACATCTCCGCTAAGAGTCTCTGTGATATTCTGATTAAAGTCTCCCTGCTGAACAAACCAACCATTAACTGTCAGATCGGTAATCTCGTAGTTTACATCTGCGCTACTCTTCTGAGACGAGAAAACAATTGATGTCAAAGCGTGCTTGAACACCAATGGAACAGCAGCATTGGCATTTGTACTCTTATTCAAGTCGTATTTACGATTTGAGAACATAAGATCGTACTGAGCATCAGATGTTGGTTCTGTCTTAAAACCCTTTATCTGAAGGCCCTTCTCTGTATGGGCAATACTTGTAGGATCAGTTGTCAAAACAGCCGGCGAGTAGGCAGCAAAAGCCAAATTAAACTCCACCTCAGGCCAGTAGTGAACAACATCGGTTGCCCAATATTTTCCAGCACCTACAGAATGACCGCTCTTTGCAACCTCGCCCTCCGAAGCGAAGTAATCACTCTCCTCCGTTGAACTCTCCCAACCTTTAAACGCACCCTTGTAAGATTTACAATACACGGTAAACCACTCTGCCTCCGGGTATTTAACTCCACTAATCTCTCCCAAAAAATTGGTTCTTGACTGCATCAATGCCGGAGCATCAAAACGCATAATCTCCTGAGCCTCCTCATTGTTGAGATCTTCGTTCACACAGCCTGCCAACGCCATTGCTGACAATGCTGCCATAAATAAAACTCTTTTCATGTCCTTTTTTTTTAAATGGTTAATTATTTTTTATTAAATCGTTATAGCACTCTCAATCTCCACCCAGTCACTAACTCCCGGGGCCATTCCTCCACCCACAACCTCAACATCGTCGGGAGGTACAATCTCAATCACTTTATCAATGATAATCCACTGTTTCTCCTTAACAACATCTGTTTCGAACATATCCGTAACCCTGAAAGTCTCGGTTTGGACAGTATTATAGATTGTATTAAACTCAAAGGCAATCTCAATAAACCCCTCAGTATGTGCCAGCTTTCCAAAGGTATTGAACGAAGCATAAGCAACAGCTACCTCCTCCTCTACACCTGGCTCGGCAGCTCTGTTCTTCTCCTTACCATTATTCAAACCAAAGTAGATACTTGCCACATCATCCTCAACCATCTCGCCATTATACATCATTTTCGATCCAGCCATGCCTGAAATCAATGCCACCGCAGAGCGAACATACTCCACACCTTTCACATTGAACTGCAGGTAATAGGTCTTTACAATAGACTCGGCAACAGGAGATAGTCCCGACTCACTTACTATGGTATCAGGAGGACCCGCCTCCTGGGATGTGTGCACCTCAACTCCCTCCATTCTTGCAACAAACAGATGATCAGGTTGTCTGCAAATCACCTCATTGATATCACTATTTTCATTTCTGGTACTGAATATACGCTTCACCTCACTCTCGGACAATGGAGCCGTATATGCCCTCATTGATGAATAGTTATTCTCACTCTCTATTCGGGTCTCTTTAGTGTCAAAATTATAGGCCATCATATTGTACCTGCCATCAGGGACACTAACCAACCCCTGAATGTAGTAACCTCGTTCATCCTTACCACTCTCTGAAAGATAACGCTCTGTAACAACCCTGCCATTTATCTCATCACAAAATACCACGCGCATCATCTGCGGAGAGTGATACTCCGGTCTCTTCTTTGTATCATCATAAAAACCATAGGTCACATTGCGAATATTCTCGTCAAAATAGACCCTGAGAAACAGATTCCCGGCAGGAACCATATCCTCCAAGGGGCGGTGCTCACATCCTATACAGAAGAGCAACATGGATATCAGCACAACAAGGTGGCTACTTTTTCTATTTGAAATCA
Organism: Marinifilaceae bacterium; assembly: GCA_017936285.1. Taxonomy (GTDB): domain Bacteria; phylum Bacteroidota; class Bacteroidia; order Bacteroidales; family Marinifilaceae; genus RGIG9079. Next base: position 21,976 of record JAGBFU010000053.1, read on the forward strand.
CAGCTCACCTCCTCTCTTCTTTACCTTAACTCTTATAGGTACAACAAGCGACACCTGAGCCTTTGTCGGTCCGAAATAGTGCCACCTTCCATGAATCTCAGGATCCCTCCACAAAATCTCATAATCATCACTCGGGAAGAACTTTCTATATGGAATTGAAGCATATCCCATTGACAATGAAAACTCCATATTAAGTTTTCTGCCTATCGGCATAGCATAACCATAACTCAGACCAACACTCCAATGCTCTCCCTGATGGCAAATACTTCTATCCCATTGGAAATCCCACTTACCCGACTCTGCATAAAGTCCTAAAAAATGTCCCGCCAATTTATCGCGCTTACGGTCATTTCTAAACGTATATTTGCGATTGAACCACCAACGAGCCTCTGCACCCATACTCAAGAAACGGATACAGTGCTCATTATCAGCCTCACCCCATCGCCACCAGGGACACTGATGATAGTATAAAGCTGAAAATTTTTGGGCAATAGGAACCTCTACCGAGAAGTTCACTAATGAAAGGGCATCATAAAGCAGATTGGTTTTTAATGCTAAAATCGTTTTACGCTCAAATGCCTCGGGCACATCGGTCAAAGCTATCGGATTCAATCGTTGAGGTACCTGAAGTTCTGCGCTCTGCACAAGCTTTATTGTTACTACATCTATGGGAGTATAGGCGCATATCCATGTAGCCAAACGCAGTTTAGGCATATGACGGGATATAATCCAACTATAGGTATAACCATTATCCAGTCGCTTTAACCTCCACTTTTTGGTTTCGGTAGGGATATCCGCATGAATAATGCTCAGCACCTTATCACGATTCATCAGATGGTAGTTAGCCTCGAGTTCAGCCTCAAGCCCCTCCCAATTCTCGCCCATCGGACGCAGATGTATATTCTCGGGCAACAGAACATTGCTATCAGTAAGGGTTTTCAAAATAAACTCTTTGGCAGCAATGGCACGTTGCTCTGCCAACCATACATTTCGATTTGGAGCACCCTCGGGCGAGGCGTACGCATAGATAACAATACTATCAATTTTAGGTGAGTTGAGCAGTATGCTCTTTATACGACGTATCTGTAATGCGTTATCAAGGTAGTCATCTTCAATATTGATGCGATCACAATAGTAATAAAGAGAGTATTTGTCATTACTCCTCTCCTCGGACACACCCTGCCCTTTACATGGTAAATATGTCAATAACATTATCCATGTAATCACCACTACAACTCTTATCAATACTTCACAAGAGTTTACACTTCTATATAAATCTCTTAAAAACATCAAAAAGTGTTATAACACAATACTTTGAGGAAGGCCGTACGTAATTCGCCATGTTATCGCAATTTATTGAGTCACAATACATTGCTCTCATTCATTGCAAATCATACAAAATTTCGAACAGCAAGTGCAATTTATAAAAGGCGAATTCAACTTGCAAATGCAATCGAATTCTAATTTATTAATATTGAATTAAATTTCTCATTTGGCGTGAGATAACCGAGTCGCTTTCTGGGTCTGTTGTTCAGCTTGTTTTCAACCCAGCTGACAAACTCGTCAGTTATTTCACTGAAATCCGTTCCTTTAGGGATGTATTGCCTTATGAGTCCGTTCGTGTTCTCATTGGCTCCACGTTCCCAAGAATGGTACGGCTTACAAAAATAGAAAGAAATTTGTAATTCCTTTGCTATTTCCTGATGTTTTGCAAATTCTTTTCCATTGTCTGCCGTTATCGTATGTATCAAATCCTTTATGGGCTGCAACGCTTCGATGGTCTTCAAAGCTAACGGGGCGGCATCTTTCCCCGAAAGTTTTCGGATCCATACCTTAGAGGTAAGCCTGTCATTGATGGTGACAAGCGCACCCTTATGGTTGCTTCCTATAACTGTGTCAATTTCCAAGTCTCCAAAACGCTGCTTCAAATCTACGATCGAAGGGCGTTTTTCTATATCAATACGGTTGGGGATATATCCCCTTCCTGCATGCGTGCTTCCACGCTTGTTGTACTTCTTCCCTTTTCGTCGAAGACTTTGGTACAAAGTGCCTTTCTTGCGTTTGTCATCCCATATCCAGCGATATATCGTCTCATGGGAGACCATCGCAAAACCTTCCACATTACTACGTCCCTTTATTTGTTCAGGACTATATCCTTCTTCCAACAGAGAAATGACAATGTCCTTCATCTCTTTCGTGAAGACAGGCTTGCGTCCACGAAACTTCAAGCGTGTCTCATATTTTCGTTGAGCAAGATCATAGTTGTAGACACCATTTCTCAAATCACAATTCTTGCGTAATTCACGACTGATGGTACTGGTGCTTACACCTATGGCCTTTGCTATATCTTTTCTACTCTTTCCTTCTTGTAACATCAAGGAAATTCCATATCTTTGCTCGCGGGTTAGGTGTTTCATCTTTACAACTGATTTCGGTAGGAGGTTTGACGGAGTAAAGTAAACACTTTTATCCCATTCAGTAGAGCAAGGGAGGAAATTTTCCTCTCTGCTCACTGAAATTATCTCAAACCGAAAATTCCGTTGCATTTATTAGTTGAATTTGCGAGTGATTTTACTAAGAAGGTGACTAAATCTGAATTGACCCCAAAAGTTTTTTGTCCAAACTTTTGGGGTCACTTCAATCACTTTTTAGTCACCTTCTTTGTTCTGTGAGCGGAAAACGAGACTCGAGCCCGCTACGCGGCCCGGTGCGATTTTGTTTTATGGGTCGCGAGTTCGAGCCAGTTTTGTAATGACATAAAAAAAGACAGCCTAATCAGGCTGTCTGTCATTTTCTGAGCGGAAAACGAGACTCGAACTCGCGACCCCAACCTTGGCAAGGTTGTGCTCTACCAACTGAGCTATTTCCGCATTAATCTAAGAACTTAGTAGCGGGGGCCCGACTCGAACGGACGACCTTTAGGTTATGAGCCTAACGAGCTACCAACTGCTCCACCCCGCGATTGCGATTGCAAAATTAGACATTATTTCTGATATACCAAACTTTTTGCCTACTTTTTTTCGTAAAACAGATGGGTAAATTTTGTTTGTTATTGCTAAGTTAAACAGAATCAAAGGGTTTGTATGTGGAATAATTTCTGCAACAACCTTTGGAATGATTCCACTTTTATCTTAGAGTTATCACTCCCATATCGCTGTTGGTGCCGATACGGAATGCCGGACCCCAAAGTGACAGACCGCTGGATACGTATATGTGGGTGTTTTTCCATTTGCGGTATCCGTGGCTTTGCTCAAATTTAATGTCTGTAACGATGCTTATCGGCCATACCTGTCCATGGTGGGTGTGTCCGCTGAATTGAATGTCAACGCCAAGAGCGTCGGTGTTGGCCAATTCGTATGGCTGGTGATCAAGTACCAGTACCGGTTTGGTGGAGTCTGTTTGGGTCAGTAGCTCTTTCAGCCATTTGCGTCCTTCATTGGTCTTGTCGTCGCGACCAACAATCTGGAGGCCGTTGGGCAAGGTAACTACCGAGTCGCGGAGCAGGGTGATAGGTGTGTTTTCAAGGAATTTCCGTGCTGCATTTACTCCTGATATGTATTCGTGATTTCCAAGAACCATATAGATGCCTAATGGGGCGTGGAGTTGCGACAGGAGATCGGCAATGCTGTCACGGTACAGAGGCCTTACACTATTGTCTATCAGGTCGCCTGCAATAACAATCAGGTCGGGTTGCTCGGACTGTATAAGGTTGATATATCTCTGTAGCTGATTTCTCCCTGTGCCCTCGCCCAAATGTAAATCACTTATTGCTGCAATTTTTATGGGCGATGTCAAAGGCTTGTCAAGTTTGATATCCAGTCGGTTTACTTTTGGATGGTGGTAGTTGATGTTGCCATATATCATTAGCAGAACCGTCGTGGCCATTGCAATGTAGAAACTGTATTTGACAGGGTGGAAAATGAGCTTAATTATATCGAAGCACCCCAGAATCAGTACCATATAGAGTACGGCAAGCATCCATATTGCTCCTAAGTTAAATATGCTGCGCGATACCATTGCAGGAATGTTGAACTGTCTGGCTCTGAATGATATAAACATCAATATTGATAGTAGCCAGAATATTACTGAAATGGTGATTTTAGCCCATAGAGGAAGTGTTGCTATCTGGTGTAACAGTTTGATGTATATGTAGGCGTTCCCAATAAAATAGAGAACCAAAATTCCGATTATTAGTGCTCCCATAGTTTTATTCATTATTTATTAGTTGATTTTTCATGAAATCTTTGCAAAGATAATACAATGTGTTGGTTGTACAAAGCATTTGAATCGGCTAATTTGCTATCTAATCAATAGATAAGTTTTTCTCTGTGGTATAATAAAACAAAATTAAATGAATGGTAATGAGAAGAGTTGGTGTTAAGGTACCGGTATCGTTCTTTAATTATTTGGGCGAGGCCGGAGTTACTGTGCTCCAATATATGGAGACTATGATTGACAGGATGAATGCACAGGGGCGAATCAGAACTGGTGAAACCTACTATGCAACTTTGCGAAGTTTTATGACATTTCGTCGTGGAGTGGATATGCCTCTCTCCGCTTTAACTGCCGAGGAGATTGAGCGATATGAGGGCTATTTGCGACGGCGTGGAGTTGTAAGAAATACCTCGTCGTTCTATATGAGGGTGCTGAGAACTGCATATAATTGTGCTGTTGCCGAGGGGGTGGTTACTCTATCCTCGCCCGTATCCTCCATGTTTAAAAATGTCTATACCGGTATTGACAAGACGGTCAAGCGTGCAATATCGCTCGATTATATGAAGCGTATAAAGGAGCTGGATCTGCATGGTAACAAGCGCCTTGAGTTTGCCCGTGATATGTTTATGTTCAGCTTCTATATGCGCGGGATGTCGTTTGTCGATATGGCCTTTTTGAGAAGGTGTAATCTGGGCGGCGGTGTGATATGGTATACTCGCCGAAAGACAGGACAAAGATTGAAGATATTATGCGAAGAACCTATGTACCATATTATTGAGCGATATAGAAGGAGTTGTGTTGAAGATTATTTGTTGCCAATTATAAATTGCGAGGGGGGCGATGTGATGGCTATATATAGAAATCGGTTGAAGGTCGTTAACCGACAGTTGAAATATATAGCAGATATGGTGGGACTGGATATCCCTTTAACCCATTATGTGGCACGGCATTCGTGGGCAACAATCGCTCGTTATATGAATATTCCTATTTCGGTTATAAGCGAGGGCATGGGGCATGACTCGATTGCTACAACCCAGATCTATCTGGCGCAACTCGATACCTCGCTTATTGATCAGGCCAATCATGACATTCTGAGTAAATTCTGAAAGCAATTCAGGGTGAATTCGGAAAGTCGTTTGGGGAGAATTTATCAGTGATTTTGGGTGAATTCGGAAGTCAATTCTGAGTAAATTCGGAAGTCAAAAATTCTTGTTATTTATTGTGAAAATCTGTAAAACAATTTTTATCTTTGCCTATTGTGTCAATACTGAAAACTAATAGGTTATAAAATTGTTAAATAGAAGGGAAAATGATAGCAATAGGCATTGATTACGGTACAACTACATCGTGGATTGCGAAGATGTCAACCGGTCAGTACACTCCGTCGTTGGCATCTTTAAAATCTGCTGTTTTCATTACCAATAGTGGAGACAAAATATTCTGCGGTGAAGAGGCTGTAGTGCGTAATGGCACTCCGGGACATTATATCAATTCTCCTAAAAGATATATTGTAAATTCTGAATTTAATCAGTTTAGACGACAGTATGGGAGTGATATTGAGAACGTAATCAATGAGTCTGTAAGAAATTTGGTGAATAGTCTTGCAGGTCTGAATATGGACACTAATGAGAAGTGTCATATAACAGTGTCAATACCAAATTGTTATAATGGTTCCCAAATGAGATATATGCACAAGGTATTTAATCAGGCATTGTCCCATTATATTGACTCTTTTGAGTTGTATCTGTTACCTGAACCTATTGCAGCTGCATTACATTATGTTATTAGTTCCCCAATAATTGGAGATGTTGAGACCAAGTATGCAGTTGTGTGTGATATTGGAGGCGGAACAACGGATCTGGCAATGATATTCATTCAGCGTACTAGAAAAAATTCCGGAAAATATGATATAACCTTTAGTGTTGTTGCAACCGAACATGACGGAAATCTGGGTGGTAACGATATTGATGAAAATCTATTGCGTAATTTTATCTCTACGAGTGCTAATACTCTGGCGGATACAAACGAATCTCTCAGGAGTATTGAAATGTGCAAGATTGAACTATCTAGAGAGAACTATACCAGCTGTTCCGTGACTCTGAGTGATAACTCTCAACATGAGAAACCTATATCACGTGAAGATTTGGAGGGAGTTATGAGTGATGTCCCAATTGATAGCGGTGTTACATTTATAGAAAAACTGACAGACAAAATGAGGAGGTTGAAGTATAATGTAGCACAAGGTTATAGAAAACAGTATGGTGTTGAGTTTAATTGGGGCAATGTATTACTTATTCCTGTGGGTGGCTCTATGAGAATCCCGCGTTTAAGAGATGAGTTTAAAAATGTATTCCCGCAGGGTAGTATGATCGATTTAAATACAGAGAGCCGTGAGACTTATGATAGTGTGGTTTATGGAGCGATGTATTATTCTGCTATCAGAGGTAATATGCCATCAAATATAGAGAGTGTATTAATTGAAGGCAGAACATGTCATCCTATATCAGTAGAACATTTGCAGAATAGATTGCATCCAATAGTGTATGCTAATATGCCGGATGGTGAGTATGAGGTAAACACTCTGCGTCCTGTTTCTGTAAGAGATGATGGCACTTTCAGAATAGGGGAATTAAAATTCTATTTTAGTAGTAATAGCGAGGTAGGAGAGGACGAAACGCCTGATTATGCAATAAGAATTAATAGAGATTTTTGTGCAAATGGAAGAGCTGCCGAGAATATTCCCATATCAATTAAGATAAAAATAACTCATTCAGTGATAGAAAAGATTGTGGTAAGGATTCAAAATTGTGATCCTGATAATAACGATTATGAGGAGAGTTTTCTGTATGATGAGTTTAATTTAAATTATGAATAATTTTATGAAAATAGGTAGAGGTTTACGGTGGGTGTTGCTATGTTTGATAGCGTTATTAAATTTCAATACACTTTATGCTAATAATGATGAATTGACACATCATGTGATTATTGCTATTGATTACTCTCCGGCTCCACATTCCGGAGGACAATGGATGATGCGTGATGCGGTTTTCGAAGCAGTAGATAGGATTACGCGTATGGTGGTTAAGGATGGTGCAGGGCATAATAGAAAAATATTGTCTGCTAATGATTGTTATTCTCTTGTTGCCTTCAGGGCTAATGTTAATTATAATAACTTGGTACATTATGTCCGTCCTCTTTCATTTAATGGCAACTCTATGTTGTTTGTCCGTAGTGAAGGTGAAAACTCATTAAACAATCGTCTAAGCAATCAAAATGTTTGGGGGCAGTGGTTGAGCCAGAATCCATGGGAGCATAGTGGCGGAAGTGCTTATTCTCTATTGACAGTTGCCAAGCCATATTGTTTGAATTATTTTGCGGGATGTGAAGTAAAAAAGGATGTTAATAGAACTTTTCTGATTATAATCTCTGACAGAATCTTTAATGGAGATATGTATGAAGAGATTAGAAACCTTGGTGATCACAATGTAGAGAATGGAACAAGCAGAATAAGAGGAGATGAAGTTTATGAGGTACTATATCAAGTAAATCAGTCGTATTTTACAAAACACCTACATACTGAAGAGTTAAAATATCGAGATTATCATCCATACGGATTTGTTGATTTATATGAGTTTGTCCCTCTACAGAAGAATTTTAGATTGAGCTCTGTGCTTGAGTTACCGACACGAATCGAGGCAAAAAGAATCCGAGGTAACAAATATGCCTACAATATTAATTTCTCAAGCAGAAATAATCCTTCATATAAACCTATCAGCCTTAAAGTATATTCTGATAGTAGCGATTTATTAAATTCATATAATGAGGAGGAGTTAAGCAGTGCTGTAGAGTTGTATGGTGAGATTGATAATGAGCAACGATATGACAAATTGAATTTCGTAGCTGAAGTAAGGTTAATGGATGGAGTATACAACAATACAGTTTTGTCTCCATCTGAGCGTGCACTGAAAGAGGCAGGGCGTGAAGGCCTGAACCATAGTATTGAAATTAATTATGAGAAGAGAGCAAAAATCTTTTTCATTCCAATGTTCGATTGCATGTGGTTCTCTTTTCTTCCGGATGATCAGGAGAGTGCAGCTCTGATATGGGAGTTGATAATTGGTTTTATTATTGTGCTATTGGCAATGATATATGTTGTAATGCTCTATTACAAAAATAGATATTACACTCCGACAATAGATGATATAGAGTTAAAGGTAAATAGTAAATAATATAGAGATATGAAGACAAAAATTAATATACCCACTATAGAGACAGAACCACATCCGATATCATTAGAGAGAGCTCTGCCCAAACAGTTGATTGAGTTAAATTTCAGTTTTGACGTAATCATCAAAAGCTTTTTGGGTAGAAAAAAGGAACCTAAAGGTATCTATACTTTAAGCGTTATAGATCTGGATTATGGTGATTTGATACTTCAGCAAGGTAGAGAGAGAGACTTTGTTACCGTAATGTATAGGGATTGCCGTGGAGCATCAATAGATATTACTCCATCCGGTCAGAATACTCCGTTTATATTGATATTGGATCCATCTGTTATAGTTGATTACAGAAAAAACCTTGCAGATGTTGATATCAATGATTGTTGTACCAATGTCACCTTTAAAGTTGAATTAACTCCTGAGGGTAAAAAAGAGAGTCGTACAACCGAGTTAATCTCTATACCTGTCATAATTGAGGCTCCAAGACCTACAGTGTGTGTTGATGTAGAGTTTGATTCAATCATAGATAATTTGGTTTATGATGCAACCGTCACAGAACCATTCAGAATAGGAGACCTGGTTTTAAAGCATAGTATGGTTAATAGTTGTGCTCCGGAATTAACAACCAATTTTACTTTTGAGAGCCAGTGTGAGGATCGTGTATTAAAGAACTTGATTCGTTTAGATACAGATAGCATAAAGGAGAGCAGACCATGTAATCAGGAGGGCGAGGTTGTAGTGCAAAACCATGCTTTATCGGTTTTGAAATATAATAATGATATCTTACCGGGTAATGTGATTAAGCATAGATTGGAACATATAAAGGGATGTAATCCATCCAATATCATAAGAATACCAATAATGTTTGATATGAGTAAGATTTCTAATCCATTGGAGTCTGAGCAACCATATCATATAAAGTTAGTTGGAGATTATTCATATAGTTTAGGCGGAAAGAAGAACGTTGGCAATATAGGAATTTCAAAGAGTCTTACAGTAAAAAAGGATCCTAAACAGAATGGATTGAAGGTTACATGTATTGATCGCATTCACGATGATAGAGAGGTATTGATTGAAAATCTGGGTAGATTTAATTGGGGTAAATTGTCGTTAATACCAACGTATTCAAATATCTGTACAGTGCAAATATCGAACGAGGCATTAGCCATTGATCCGGGTATGCCAACCGCTTCGGTAGTAGTGTGGAATTATAGGGTAAAGCAGTTGAATTGTGACAAGTCGAGAATCGTAATGCGTAACCCTCTGTTGCACCAGGAGTACTTTACATTGAAATGTCATAATGAGGATGATGTTGATATCAGTAACAATGTATGTAGATTTTCCCCATTGGAGAGTGGCATGTTAAACTCATTGATGCTTGATTTGACTATAAATGGTAGCGATATCATTGAAATTAAAAGAGCAGAAGATGGTGCTTTTACTACACCTATGTCTATAGAGTTCGAATTTGACTATGCGCTTGCTGTAGATGATGAGACTCCTGTTGAAGCTTTGGAAAAACGTCATTTCTCTGCAACTATTTTATGGCGAATGGAGCAGGTTGCAAATCCGGAGTGGCTGAGTGTTGATATGGGAACCTCGGCTATTGTAGCATCGTTCGCAAAGAGTTTTGATGCTGACAAAAATCCTATTATAGACTTAAAGGCAAACAAGAACCTTCTTTTGTCAAGAACATATAGAGATAAACCGGAAAAGAAGGAGGATAACACCCCGGAACAGGCTCCGTTTATACCATCTGTTATATCGTTTAACAGTACAAGCAATGTGGGTGAGTACAATAAGCAGCGTAAGGACGAAGATTTTAAGGATTATTCCGTATGGCTATCTCCATCTACCAGCACCAAAGATATTATTTTGCCATGTTTGAAGACTTTGGTAGGTTATAAAACTCTGCCCAATATTTTGACCGAGGGTGAACGTAAGAATTTTAAATATGTCGTTGATGGCGAGGAGACAACTCTTTTTGATGAGAATGGTAATGTTATTGAAAAGGGACTGGCGTATGTTAATACAATTCTTGAGGAGGTATATAAGCAACTTTTCCGTCACTATATCTGTATAGAGAGTCGCGATGCAGCTAATCCTAATCCAATTCGCCCAAACGAATTGCATAAATTGGTTCTATCGGTTCCTAATACATTTACTCCCAAGCACTATCAGTTGTTAAAGGGAATAGCTCATAGTATGTTCCCCTCACTGAGACCGGAGTATCTGCAAATAGTCAGCGAGTCCGATGCCGTTGCCTGTTACTATTTGCATAACCGTGCACGCTTTTATGAGGGAGCTTCTGAGAGTGTGCGAAACAGAAAATCAGAACTTGACAAAAAGGAGCACATATTGGTCTATGATATGGGTGCCGGAACCCTGGATTTAACCTATTTTGTACAGCGTAGAACCCCTGATGGAGTTGTAAAGATTGATATGCAAGGCAAGGTAGGTGTAAATAAGGCCGGAAACTATCTGGATTATCTATTGGGAGATATATTATGCGATCTTCTTGAGACAAAAGAGACCGATACCAAACCTGCGAAGATAAAGGATTTGCGTCGTTTTTTGGAGTTTGACAAAAATAGAAGAATTAAGGCAGGAACCTCAAAGCAGGAGTGTGAAGATTTTAAGGATTATTTGAAGGATAAAATTAAGCCACTTCTGAATAATCGTCAGGCTCAGATTCCTAATTATGAAGGTTGTGTCTTTGGAAAAGGTGAAAATAGATTAACAATCAATGATATATGTACTCATAAAAAATATCTGCAATATATAAATGAGTGTACCAACGAGGTCATAGACTCGCTTGTAAAATTGTTGTCAAAGCAATCTGCAGAGACTATGTTTGGAGATGGTACTTCCCAATTACCGATTGATGTATTGGTCTTCTCGGGCAGAAGTACAGCTTTGTATGATATTCGTAAGAGTGTTGCCCAATATATCATAAATAATAGTCAGAATGGAAAGAGCGCTCTTTGTGCGGATCTTGTTACGGAAAAATTAGTCTCTATTGAGGAGATACTGAATAATAGTGATAATAAAGCAATTGATGGCAGTAAGTTGAAGAGTGTTGTTACTTGTGGCTCTCTGATTTATGCCGATTGGATTAACCGTCCATCGTATTTTAAGTTTGAGGGAAACAAGATCTTTGCAAACTATGGACTTTTGGTAAAAGATGTTACAGATGAGGGCGATAATGCCGGTTGGAATTGGTACCCTTTGATTACCAATCAAAATACACCACTTCCTCAAAACAGGAATATCTTCTCCGATTATCTTGAATTTAAGGGAAGTGCAGCATGCTCATTAGAGCGAACACGTGAAATTATCTTTGTTCAGAGTTATAGTAAAAACCCTGCAGCGGATTGGCGTAGAGGAGTTAAAGATATGATTACCGAGATAACCCATTTTGATGTACCTAATGGTCGTACAGGTGATGCAAATATCTCGATAGAGATATATAAATCCAACACCATTATATGCAAGATTAGCGGATTTGGAGAGGTAAGTATGGAGCCGCATGATGATTTCCAGAACGAGTCATTGAGAAAGAGTTTGTGGCCGGTAGCATTTTAATTTAATTATAAAATAGAGCAGTTATGAAAAATATAGTTATGAAGAGTATGGGTAATATGGCAAAAATATTCTTTTTGCTTTCGTTGACAATGTTGCTGAACATTGTTGAGGTGTATGCCGATAAAAAGGTGCAACAACCCAAGGAGGGTGAATATTTTGATTTGGTTGTTACACCGGATACAAATGATAATGGCAAGCCTATTTTAACTTTTAAAGCGGGCAATGATACATGTGGATATATGGTACAGAGTCTGACTGAGACTGATAAAAGGTACTATATTTTTACAACCAAGAAGTGGATCAGAGTTACTGATGCCAAATTAGGAAGTACTACAAATGTTAAATATGCAAAAGGTTTTGACTATCAGGTAAATAATGGTGAGTGGAAAGAGGGTGGTAGCTCTGCAAATCAGATAAGTACAAGATCGACGGTAAATCGTTCAGAAGGATATATATTAGTTGATAAGATAAAGGTTAATAATGGGAATAACCACGATGAGTATAAATTCTTATTAGATAATCATTCTGGTAATAATGAGAAGTATGAATTTTTAGTAGTACCAAGAGATTACCTGAAGTTAAAAAATATAACTGTTAGATTGACAAATATAAATATAGGTAAGGTAGATACGATTAAGTTGGATAAAGATAAACCAGATACAATAAAGGTATCCGCAGGAGATTTCGTTACAATAAAGGTTAAAAGAGAGGCGCGTGGAGTTTTAGATTGTGTAGAATTTAATGATGAAATTTTAGAAAACTCATATTTCCTATATAGACAAGAGAAGGGACATCATGATGTAGATGATATGGTGCAGACAACTGCCAGTATCAATTTTGATAGTGTTCGAATGCCTGATATAGTTTCACACTATAGGTTGACTATCTGTTATTCCACAATGGAGAAAGACAAGTTTGTCAATAAAGAGAAAACTATAATCATTGAGGTTAATCCATTGCGTAGTAGTATATTGAGTGGTGAGTTAAATATAACCTATTTGATAATTGCAATCGTCGCAGCGCTTTTGGTTATCGGAGTAATTATCTTTATTTTGCGTCGCAAAAAAAACAATAAAGTAGAGGTTCAGGCAGATTCCAAGCCTGACACAAAACTTCATTGGATGGGGAATAGTGAACCGGAATCTAAGAGTACTGAGGGTGAGAGTAAAAGCAATACTAATCCTGATCCTGATTCTGATATTATCAAATCTGATAGTTCTCCTGCAGTTGAGATCAATTCTAAATCGGTATTTAAGAATATCCAAGATTCCGAGGTTGCAGAGTTTGTGCTTAAATATCTTTCATTGACCTTCCCGGTAATGGATTCAAATATAGATATAAAAGATTTGGAATCATATATCAATAAATTGTGGGTACGTAGATTCTGTAATGAGTGGAATAATAAACATTCAGAGAATCAGATACCATGTGATTCATTTTCTGTAGAGGGAATCTTTAAGACAATCGAAACCGGTTATATCGGACCAAAATCAAGGGCAAAACTTGATGAGAATGATCCAGGTAAGTTAAGAGAAACTAGTGGCGGTTATATCAGTGTTATACAGAAAATTTTCAATAATGGCTGGACCTCTGGATGCTCGAATGTCCGAGAAGATATAAAATCGTTGTTAAATGATTTAGGGTATGAAGTGGCATCTGTTGAGAATGGCGCTGCTATGGAGCAGTTGAAATCTGTGATAGATGATTCAATAAGAAAGGGTGCAGAGACAATAAAGGAATTAAAGAATTCTGTAGCAGAACTTGAGGCTAAGGTTGCTGCTAATGACTCTACTCTTGATAATGCATTGAAAGAGAAAGAGGAGTCCTTGAATTCAATTCACCAACAAGCGCTTGATGCAAAACAGAGTACGATAGAGTCGTTAAATGAGACAATAGAGCAGAAGAATAGTGAAATTGTACATTTACAAAGTGTATCTCATGATGATTGTAACGGCTATATCGATATTGTTATAAAACAGATTACAACAATCTCAGATTGTATGAGTAGTTTGTTGAATGGAGCGATTAATGCCAGTGGAGATGATTCGCAATATTCAAATGTATTAAGAAATGCAAAGGAGAGTTTTGTTCGATTTAAGGAGTTAGTTTCTAATTGCGACAATAAGGATAAATGGCGCGATAATAGTTACTCATTGTATAGCGTACGAAAGGATTTACAAGGTTTTGTAGATGAGGGATTACGAATCAATGGCTGGATCAATATTATCAGTTATTTAAATCTATATGCAGGTGCAACCGCAGAGTTAAATGAGACTTTCCTGAATAATGGCGTCTCAGCGGCTGAATTGTCACGTTGTTATTCCGAAATTCAAAAGTTGCTTGGAATGTTTGGAGTAACAGTAATGGTTCCACATCTCTTATATGAGAAATTTGATAAAAATTACTATAAACACGAAAATGGTGATAGATGGATTACAACATATAGTTCTAAATTAAGTCCTAAAGATTTTGATGGTCGTATATTTGATATGAGCAATGTAGGCTATCAGATCGATGATGAGGAGTATAATAAACCTAAGGTGTTTTATAATTAAATGTGTGAGTTATGAGAATTCAAAGAGTCCAGATTAACAATAAGATAAGTCATGTTTTTGATTACGATACAAATGGTGATCAAATAGAGAAGTTTATAATAAATGCTCCGACATCTGATAATATTTCAATATTGAAATTTCATAAGGATAGTGATGGATCTTTTATTGTAGATTCTGATAAAGGGAAAGAGAAGTACTCATTTAAATCTGCAACTCTCTCTAAATTGGAGGGACAGAAGGTTCCTTCATATTTCATCTCTATAGAGTTCGAACCGTTTGTAAAAAGAGAGGTTGTTACTCAGACAAATGATGGGACCATTTTTAATAAGTCCAAACAGACCCAGCCGGAAGCGAACATAGAGACTACTCCTCTACTTAGTATAATAGAGCATGAGGCTGCAATTTCGTGGAGTGATGTTAATGAGAAGAGTTGCATTGATTTTGCTGTGCGTACCTTGCCGGAAAACCCTATAATGTTACGAATAGAGTTTAGATTGCCATACAGAGGAACTTTTGGGGATGAGGTAAAATCTAAGATGATCGAGTTGTATGTCGCTCCGAAAGAGCTGATTTATGATGTGATTCTGGATTTCGGATCAGAGGCGACTCAGATGGCCTGTTACTCCCGTGGAGCAACAGCGACTATTGCCGGATTTGTACCACTGTTTTCAAATATCAGACAACGATACCAGGATGATAGTGAGAAAACAATTCTGGATGAGGATTTTTATCAGAACGATATTAGTGATGATAGATTCTATCGCTCATATTTTATCTTGAAAGATCAGGTCTCTAATGAGGAGTTAGGACAGATTCTGGATAATATTAATCACGATGGTGGAAGAGAGTTTTTTAAAACTCTTACAAGTAAAAAGTTTGTTGAGGGAAATAAATCGAAATATATTGTAGCTCCTAATGTAAAGATCTCATGTTTTGGAGGCCAGGAGATGCCCAGAATCAAGGTCAACAATAAGCATACTTCTATAAATTTATTAGGAGACAAAGACTCTCACCTATTGTATAGATTGGGAATTCTACCATTTTTATATGAAGCGATTAATGAGGTTGTGAATGATACTAATGCTCGCTTTATTTCGTTTCATATCTTAATGCCCAATGTATATCTGCAAGTCGAGATATCAAAAATATTACAGTTGCTTCAGGATGATATTAAAAAATTATTGAATACCAATGAGAAGTTTGATGTTATCTGGGGATTTGATGTTACTGCGGTTTCGGAGAGTGATGCCTCTATTATCGGAGCATGTGAATTGATGCGTTCTCAAAATGTTGATGATCAACTTCCAATGGGAAAATATTTGCTACTTGATGCAGGCAAGGGAACATTGGATTTGTCATTAATAGAGTATAAGTTTGACCAAATTGAATGTAGTTATTCATATAATAATTTGTGGCGTTCAGGAATTATAGGTGCAGGTAACAGCCTTTCGTATGCATTTATGTTTGAGTTGGTGCACAAATATCTGGAGTCTAATGCCAAATTAAACGGAGGAGTTAAGGAGAGTGATATTGTATCATTTATAAAGGGTAATATTCTGAATGTAACAACAGATGGTAGTAGTATAAATGCAGACCCATACTATCTTTTACAACTGATGCGTTTGGTTGATTCATTTAAAATTTACCATAAGAATGTCTTAGATATAAATGAAGATGATAACAATGATAAACTTCTTCTAAAAGATTTAAAGTTGTCAGGTTTTACAGATTGGCTTGCAGAACATATAGATGAAGCTTCCAAGGGGGTAAAATTAAATGTAGAGTCCGGTAGATATATTCAACGAATGATTCGTTCAATTGTCAATGAGGTCATGAATAGTCTTAATGATATGAGTGTCCTTTTTGCGGACAACAACGGGGAATCTTGTGTTGATTATATAATATTCAGTGGTAGAGCATTTAAATTAGCAGAATTTAAGTCTGAGATGTATAGAGCTCTGCAGACAAGATATGCGAATATCCAGGAGAAGACATTTATTCGCGCTAATCTTGCGAGTTCAATGAAGAATATCTGTCTATTGTGTTCACGACCTTTGGTAAATGGTAATTATAGCAGAAAGATCAACTCTTCTGTCAAATTGATAGATAAAAAACCACAAAAAGTCAATACAGCGAGTAATAAGTCTACCGAGCGCAGTGGATTGTTTAATGGTAGTCGTATAGTTAGAGGTTTCCGTAATTTTTTATTTGGAGGCTCAGAGAGAAGTAATTCTGATAGTGGAGAGATTGATTTCGACAGCAATAATGAAGACATTGCTCCACGTTTAAATATTTCTATAGGAGGCAGATTATTTAATAGTAGCGAACTTTTTGGGCGTGACGCAGATCCCAACGCTATTACCGGTAATAGTGATGAGCGACAGGGGTATGGTTTGAAGATTGAAAATCCGGAATCGGCACTAATAAATATTGGTGGAGTTCGTTTCCCGTTTAGCAATGCAAATATACAACTTGGAGCGGATAGAAAGGTGGATATATTATTTAACGGCGAGTATCATATATTGCGTTCTGCAAGAGATACCAAAGAGTTGAAAAGACAGGATATAAATATGACTGTATCGCCATTTATGATAAGCTCTTTTTTCCCGAATTGTACAGTGAATGGTGAAGTGGACTTTACAATTCCACAGATAAAGCCATTATGGCAAGAAGTTCAGCAGAGTCAAAATGAGGATTCCGCATCGAAAAACAACAATGAGCCGAATGGTGATAGAGAAATGGCTGCTGCTGCCTCTGGTCAAAATGAAGATAGGTCGAGGGATGAAGGTACAGAGTTGGATAATTTGTTGAATAATTAAAAGTTTTAAGTATGGGGAATATTGTCTATATAATAATCTTTATTTTGATAGTTGCTTTGGGCATCTCTATATACAAAATATATACACTTAAGTCCGGAGCAGTAGGTGTGGAACCGGATGATGATTATGAAGGTTTGAAGAGAAAATATTCAGACCTGGAGGCAAGATATAATGAACTGAAAGCAGCAGCTACCAAGGTAAATAATCTGCATAAAGATATTCGGAACGGAGTGCCACGATTTTCATCGAAAGATAGCTTGATAAACAGAGTAAATCAACTAAAAGAGTTTTGGCTGGGTTATTACGGAGCGGGTGAACAGTTCTTTAAAATTAATTCCGATGGAGATACTGATAGTCGTGAGTCGGAGGAGTTTTTCAGGGATGTAATGCGTAAATTGAAGGCTGCAGAATTGGTAGCTCAGTTACAAAACAATGTTACCCTGCCATTTATAGATAGAATGGATAGTGATAAAGCTTTGGATCCGATAGTGGCTCGTGCTCTATTGATAAAGATGGGCCTCCAGCTATTTGATGCGGTGAGTTCGTTTCAATCCCCTAATAAACGTAAGGGACAAGAGATAAATGTTGCCATTGCAAAACAAGAGATAACTGAGAGTGAAGCTCTTGAAATGGCACAAACTATCTCAGAATATGAGACAGATTCACCTCTGTTTATCCGCAATATAGCATCGGGACTTACAAATATAGGGGTTGAAGATAAGGGAATTATCATTGCCGGATATAAATTTTCTGATGAGAAGAGTAATACAGAAGATATAGAGACGGAAGATAAAACTATATAAATGGAATTGTAAGCAGTGTGAGACATACATAAACAATAAAATTTAAGCAGATTCTAAATTTAATAGGTTGGTTATGAAGAAGAGAGTTGTATTAATTGTCCTTAGTGTAATTTTGTTGTCAATAGTGTTATATTTGAATATAACATTCAACTTTACAATATTGGCAACCTTTGTGCTGTTATTGTCATTGTTACTAACTTTTATTTATGTACCATTATCGCGTAATTTATTACATAATGCAGACAAAGTTAGATTTCATGAGGATGTCAAGAGTTTTGTTTCAATTTTTATAATTGCAATATCGGTAGTTGGAATATCGAAGACTCTAAGTAACTATTTTTTTGCTAATGTCAGTGTTTACTCTAATAGTGACCATCATGCGGTAAGGATGAATGGTGCTAAGATTGTTGATCCACATAATTTTGTTGTTGCGGGTAACCATCCTGATGCATTGTTGGATAAGGAGAAATATAGCGGAGTAGTATCTATCAAAAGGTTGACAGATACTACTGTGGTGCTGGAATTGGATGGTTTTACACAATCTATCTATTTGGAGAAATATTTAGGTAATGAATTGAAGAGTGGTAGTTTGGTAAATAACTCTTCATTAATTACTGTTAATTCAAGTGATAAGGTTCAGTTTATCAACGGGAGAGATACATGTGAACTGATGTGGCACTATTATCCAAACCCTGATTCACCTAAAAGTATATTATGTAACTACTCATACAGATACTCATATCTTGATGGACGGAAAAACAGAGTAGTAAAGTATGATACAATGTCTGAGAACCGGGTTATAAAAAAAGGACTCGATTTGAATACTATTTTAGGAGAGTTTGATGGAGCCAATATAAGTTTTGATGGTGTCAATTTACTTCGCACCACATATAAGACTGCTTCATTAAAAGAGGAGGAGATTAGCAGTTTGACAACTGCGCCTTTTATTATTGAATTGGATAAAAGAGCAATTGAGAATCCTGAGTTAGACGAGATTAGAGTCGTGGATGCTAATGGAGTGGTTACTCCTTATCCTTTGGCAAAGTTAGCTAAAGCTAAAAACGAGGTTGTTATTCCAATAGGCATTCCATTCTCTGTGGGGTGTATGTCTGAATTAAAGACCTCGCCAATAAGATTTACACGTGATAGTACAAATCTCTACTTTCAATATGTAACACCTAAATATCACAATTTATACACCTTGAATAAAGATGGGTCAAATACAATTTTTATGACAACATCTTTGTCTCAAGAGATTATTGAGAATGAGAACCCTCCAAAGAATATCATGCTATATGATCTGTTCTACAACGAGGATAATGGCTGTAATTTTGCAAAACCCATATATCTGTCATATGTTAATGGCCCTACAACACAGGAGTTAAGTTTTATGATAGATCATGAATCTACAGTTGGGGCAGGTGAGCAATTTCCGGAAATCAAGTCAAAGAATGGAAGATTATTATGGGATATCGAGGTGGAAAATTTCAAGAGCACCAATCCTCATATAGATGAAAACAACATTATTCTGTTTGTAATAGTGTTGGGATTATGTTGTATGATTGCTATATGCTTTGGTAGAAATGTTGCAAAAGTCTTTAGGTATAGTACCTTGATAGAGACATTGGCATATATGGCGATGCTTCTATTCTTCTCATTCCGTTTATTACTTTTGTGGAGAGCCTCAGCATTCCCTCCGGCAGAGATAGCAACAATATATGAGTTTAACCATTTCTTCAGAAGTAGCGAGGCTATGCTTTGGCAGTTTATTGCGGTTAATATTATGTTCTCGGTAATAATTACCACTAAACTATTTGCAGAACATATACATTGTAATGCCAAAGGCTTGCCTGTAATTGGAGACTTGATACGATTATATGTACCACTTACAATTTTAACTCTGGCAGAGTATTATCTTTTTGATCTTGAGAGTATTGCCTATAATTTGATTCTGTATGTAATTCCTTTTGTAATTTATGTGGTGGAATTGGCTCTTTGGCTTTTTGTATATAATGATAAATTAGGAGCAGAAAGGGGTGGTTTTGCCAATTTCTTTAGAGATTATACTCGGAAATGTATAGAGAGTAAATGGTATCTGTTATGGATAGTTGTAATATTTGCTGTTATTGGAGCAGGTGCGATTTTGGGGCGATATATGCCGGGTGCGGCTATTATGACAATTATGTGGCCGGTTGCGCTATATCTTTTATTTGAGGTATTAATATGGAGATATTTACCTGAGAGTGGTGACGGTACATATCGTGATGGTGGCACAATGTCATCTTTCTCATTGAGAGATATATTCTATTCAGGATTAGGATGGTCTTTGATGAATGGATTGACTATGTCTGCGGCCCTCTTGGTAATGGATGGCGGTTATGGAATAATCTTCTTCTCATTCTTCCTGTTTGTAGTAATCTTTAAGATGTATGATTTTGTCAAATGCTATAGAAAGTTTGATAATCATAATAAGAAGGTAATCTGTCTGTCCGGGATTTTTGTGTTGGGATTGATTTATGCCTTATGCCTTCTGTTCTATAAGACATTTATGACTTTAATGGCTACATGGTCATTAGTGGGTTGTGCTGTTGTTATTGCAGTTATATTGACAATTTTATTGTGGCTGGTAGCTCACTTTATCTGGGGCATGCGTCCTTTCCGTGGTGAAAGAATTCTATATACATCATTGATAATTATTGCGGTGAGTGTTGGCTCTGCCTTTGTGTTTAAGAATATAGTTCTTAGAAATCACACTTTGCAAAGAGTTTTGGTTCATATACATACTCCTGAAAAGGGATTGGCTGCAACCAACACAAGTGGAGAGGAACGCAGATTTTTTGAGGCTTCGATTAATGACTATATACTGAACATCTATAACCAAAATGCTGAGGATATTGATGTTGTAGGTGGTAGTGGCAAAACCTACTTTAAGGTACTTCCACATAGTAAGGTTGGAGCATTATGGGGCGCTCAGGCGAGTGACATTCTACCTGCCAGATTCATAATATCGGAACATGGAAAACATTTGCCATGGCTCTTTGTTGCAATGTATTTGGTAATGTTGTATGCCGGAATCAGAATGCATGCCAAATATAGGGTAAGTAAAATGTTATTGATACAGATACCCGCTCTATTGTTGATACACTCTTTGTTTGTTTGGTTGGCAAATACTCAGATGTTTATCTTCCTGGGTCAGGATTTCCCGCTCTTTTCGCTTCATTCCAAGTTGGCAGTATTGTATTTCTTTGTACTGATCTCAATATGGGTGGCAATAGCTATTCTTGAGAAGATAGAGGTTGTGAAGTGTGAGCATAAGGCTCTAAAGGTGGGTGAAACAATAGAGCATCATTACAATGGATCAATAAGCAGGGTATATACCTTTAGTCTGTTTGTTATGCTGGTTTTGTTTGCATGGATTCATTCTCCGAAATCAGGAAAGACATATAGAGATAGTGATAAATTATATTCACTTGAACAATTGCTTGAAAAAACCGAGAAGCATATCGATACCGTAAATATGTTATTTACGAATTTCCAAAGTGATACAAATATAGTAAGCACTAATTTGTCTGATGTATCGAATGTTATTTTTGCATTTAATGCAAAATATGGCGATACTATCAAAGACCTGCTTGATGGCGAAGAGTCGATTCATTATCGTCTTTGGGATAGGTTTGTAAACAAGGGAGGTGCCAAACATAACGAGAGTAGTTCGTTACTTCATGTTCGCAGAAAACATGGTAAGTTGAGTCTGACTGTGCGCACAAAATTCTATGATAAGCGTTTGCCATCAAGAAATAGTAATTCATGGATGGGAAGTATCGTAGCGAGTGAAGATCAAAATAGCGCAGTAGCTCTTACAGATTCCAACAACTATTTTACTCAGTATATTCTTCCAGATTACTGGGTTGCGGGAGACGAATCGGTTGTTGTGTTGAAACGTCATTCCGGTGTCGGCAATGTGACAAGTGCTGATGGCAGAAATCCGGACTTCAAG
>JAGBFU010000054.1 GCA_017936285.1 Marinifilaceae bacterium
AATACGTAAATACATAAAACAAAAGGTCAGCTTTGCTGACCTTAATTAAATTTCTTTGTGGGCGATGAGGGATTCGAACCCCCGACCCTCTGGGTGTAAACCAGATGCTCTGAACCAACTGAGCTAATCGCCCGATTGCGGATGCAAAATTACACCGATTTTTTAAATCTGCAAAATTTTGAGACGTTTTTTTTAAGAAAAATGTGTTTTTTATAAAAAATGTCTCGTTTAAGCAGGTAAATAAGGAAATTTTGCCCCGTTATTTAAGGTATTTGGCAAAAACCTCGTCAAATAATTCGCCACGTGTCAATTTTCCGTGGTCAACCAAAATGCTCTCAATCTTGCCTCGAGTGCATAGTTTGTTGTCGCCAACACGGTAAATATCCTGGTTGAATACAAGCTTAGCACCGTCTCGTTCAATATTGATACCTACAATGTATCTATCTCCGCTACGTAGAGACTCTTTATATTGTATGGTGACCTTGGCTACCATTGCGTCAATACCGTCATCATGAAGCTTTCCAAAGTTTACCCCCACGGACTCTAAAAATTCGTGACGTGCGTGCTCCATGTAGTGCTGGTAGTTTGCATTATTAACAACTCCTTGCAGATCGCATTCGTAGTCGCGAACTTTCATTTCAATGGAAAACATATATTGTTTCATAGTCTAAGAATTAATTTAAAACAGCTCCTTAAATTTTCTGAGCGCAAAGTTAAGAAAAATTACCAATTTGAATTAACTTTGCACCTTTGAGAAAATATATCCAGGAAACTATTTGTAACGATGGTAAACTGGTTCAATAAAGGGATTATTTAAAATTTGATAATATGGGAAGAGCGTTTGAGTTCCGTAAAGCAAGAAAGTTGAAGAGATGGGGTAATATGGCCCGTACATTTACCAGAATTGGTAAGGAGATTGATATTGCAGTTAAAGCAGGTGGTCCAAATCCTGATAATAATAACCGTTTGCGAATTCTTATTCAGAATGCGAAGGCTGCTAATATGCCTAAGGAGAATATTGAGCGTGCGATTAAGAGAGCTGTATCGAAGGATACTACCGACTACAAAATGGTTGTTTATGAGGGATATGCTCCATTTGGCGTAGCTGTGGTGGTCGAGACTGCAACTGATAATACAACAAGAACCGTTGCCGATGTTCGTCATGCTTTCACTAAGTATGGTGGTTCTTTGGGAACTTCAGGTTGTTTGGACTTTATGTTTAATCACCAGTGTGTCTTTAAAGTTACCAAGCCGGAGGAGTTCGATGCTGATGAGTTCGAGTTGGAGATGATCGACTATGGAACTGAGGAGATCTTTGAGGATGAGGATGGTGCAATCAATATTTATGCTCCATTTGAATCATATGGTGCAATTCAGAAGCATCTGGAGGAGATGAGCCTTGAGATTATAAGTGGAGAGTTTACTCGTACCCCGACCGATTATAAGGAGCTTACTCCTGAGCAGAGAACTGAGGTTGATAAAGTTCTTGATAAATTGGATGAGTGTGATGATGTAACTAACGTATTCCACAACATAAAAGAGGACGAGGAGTAAAAAAATGGGGGTGCTGAAGATTTTTTTTAGATTTTTCTTGCATGGTATTAAAAAAGTCTATATCTTTGCACCCGCAATTGAGAGTTAAACTGATGACTCCGTAGCTCAGTTGGTAGAGCAATTGACTCTTAATCAATGGGCCGTGGGTTCGAGTCCCACCGGGGTCACCAAAATTGAGGCAGTTACGAAAGTGACTGCCTTTTTTTGTGCAGTTTATTAAGCCACTTAGAGTGGGTAATGCAAATACTCTTATGTATGGTAGTGATTAGGGCGTTGTGCGGTTAGCCCATGTGGTTTTGGATTTCGGAGTCGGTAAGCTCTTTTACGTTGGTAATAATCACCTTCTCGTTAAGAAAATCTCCATAGGTATTACACTCTGCCACAATCTCGCCAAAAATCTCCTTGATATCTGAGCGTAGTGGTAGAAGAATTGTTGCGGTAATGTAGTATGGCTTTATAGTAAAGCGTTCAACCTCGCCCTCCGCCCGCTTGATAGAGTAGGTTAATTCATTGTATAAAAGCTCCTCCTGATATTGTTCCAGAATTTTTGTCTTGTTGTATGGAAATACGCAGAAGTATCGAAGTTTTGATTTGGCGCCTCCCAGGCCTGAGGATATGAAAACTCCGGCATTGTTGTTCATTAGTGATGTTGATATCAACATACGGGATTGTTGTGCCGCAATGACTGCCCATGGTTTTAAAGGAGTGTCAAGCTCTGCATAGCGTTGAAGTGTGCGATAAATGGGAATACTGTCTATAGCAGCTAGTAGCACTAAAAGGCGTTTGATGGTTTTAGCGGGTGTTTGAGGGTCGAAAAGCAGTGATACATTCTGCTTGGCCTCTTTACATAGAGTAATGAAGTTCTCTTTGTCCTTTAGCAGGTTGCTTCGCAGGGAGAAGAAGTCATGTTGGCTACGCACGTCAATGCCCTCTTCAAGAATAAGGTAATCTACATTCTCCTTGAAGAGTGTTGCGGGATTGTCGGATTTTAGTTTTGCGTGTTTTGCCATCTTCTCCTTACCAAAAAACCTGTTCAACATACGCTGAACAGGTTGCCTTTTAATATCTACAGAATGCCAAGCTTACGCTTTGTGTCTGTACTCGTCAGAAACTGTCAATTTCTTTCTACCTTTAGCTCTTCTTGCAGCCAATACAGCGCGTCCGCCTACTGTTGACATTCTCTCTCTGAATCCGTGTTTGTTTCTTCTTTTTGTGTTAGAAGGTTGAAAAGTTCTTTTCATCTCTTTTATTTTTTACTTATTATTATTTTCGCAATTTCGGACTGCAAAGTTAGCTATTTTTTTAATTTTCACAAACAACCATGCTTTTTTTTGTTCATAACAATAAAAAAGAGAGTTTTTTCTGTAACCTTTGACTCTTTTTTAGCGTATTTGGCAGAAAAATGTGCTAGCTATGAGACAATTTAAGGTATCCAAACAGATAACAGAACGCGACAGCTATGCAATGGAGCGTTATTTAATGGAGATAAGTAAAATTAGTGCGTTGCGTCCGGACGAAGAGGCAGCGTTGGCTATTGCTATAAGAAATGGAGATAAGAGAGCAGAAGAGCGTCTAGTGGTTGCAAATCTGCGTTTTGTGGTATCGGTAGCGAAACAGTATCAGCATTACGGACTTCGTTTGGAGGATTTAATCAACGAGGGTAATATGGGTTTGCTTAAGGCGGCCCGTATATTTGATGAGACGAAGGGTTTTAAGTTTATCTCTTATGCTGTTTGGTGGATACGTCAGTCGATTTTGCAGGCGATAGCCGATAATTCAAGAATGATCCGGTTGCCCCTTAATAAGATAACGGCATTAAATAAAATGGTTCAGTCGAATCAGCGTTTGGAACAAAAGTTGGGCCGTGAGCCCTCGCCCGAAGAGATTGCCGAGGATTTGAATCTTAACAGGGGCGATGTTATGGAGAATATATCAATATCCGGAACTCCCTTTTCGATAGAGATGCCTGTTAATGAGGCAGAGTCTGCGCTTTTCAGAGAGGTGTATGCGGCAACCGACAATCTGGCAAGGCAGACCGAGAAGATGATTCTGCATGATTCGTTTAAAATAGAGATGGAGCGATTTTTTGCAGGGTTAAGCGATCGCGAGGTATTAATCCTGAAGATGCACTATGGTCTTGATGGCGAGACGGAAAGGAGTCTGGAAGAGATTGCTTATCTGATGAAAGTTTCGGCAGAAAGGATTCGTCAAATCAAAAACAGAGCGTTGAAGAAATTGAAACAGATGCGGAATAACGGCCGTTTGGAGAGTTATATGTTTGAGCTGGCGGCAAGCTGATTGTGAATACTGATTTTTTTGTTAATTGTTTGCAAATTAATTCCATTAACTTTAACTTTACGCTACACAAAAATATGTAGCGTATGGCAGAAAATTCTTATAAAAGTGTTAGCGGTTTAAGCTGCGATAACTTTAAGCGCATAATCGACGGCAAGGCTGTTGATTTGTATTTCCTTAGAAACTCTCTTGGAATGGAGGTTGCAATCACCAACTATGGTGCGTTTGTTGTATCAATAATGGTTCCGGATAAAAACGGAGTTATGGGCGATGTTGTCCTAGGACATGAAACTCTGGATGAGTATCTTAATGCACCTGAGCCGACATTGGGTTGTGTGATTGGCCGTTACGGTAACAGAATCGGTGGTGCTAAGTTTACATTGAATGGTAAGGAGTATAAGTTGGCCGTTAATAATGGCCCGAACTGTCTTCACGGCGGTGAAAAGGGATTCAATAAGAAGGTGTGGACTGTAATCAGCTCTTCCGAGAATCGCTTGCATCTTCACTATGTATCTCCGTACGGTGAGGAGGGATTCCCTGGAATGTTGACAACCGATTTGTTGTTTACTGTGACAGAAGAGAATGAGTTGGTTTTGGATTATCGTGCAGTAACCGACAGAACCACACTGGTAAACTTGACTCACCACTCATACTTCAATTTAAGCGGACAGAAGGGTGGAGAGATGGGTAGCGTTTGTGGCCACGAGTTGCTAATGAATGCCGATCATTATACCCCAATGGATAGTGTTTCAATTCCTTATGGCAGAATTGACAGTGTAAAGGGAACTCCAATGGACTTTACCGATGCTCATGCTATTGGCGATCATATCAATGATGATTTCGAGCAGTTGAAATTTGGTAAGGGATATGACCACTGCTACGTATTGAATAAGCACGAGGAGGGCGAGTTGTCTTTTGCTGCCCGCGTGGTTGAGCCTCAGAGTGGTCGTTATATGGATCTATATACTACCGAGCCGGGAGTACAGCTATATACAGCAAACTGGTTGAGCGGATTTACAGGTAAGTATGGTACTAAGTATCCTGAGCGTTGCTCTTTGTGTCTGGAGGCACAACACTTCCCTGATTCTCCAAACAAACCTTGGTTCCCATCGGTTATTCTTACTCCACGTGACGAGTACAGACAGAAAACCGTTCACAAATTTGGTGTGATAAAATGATTAAGATAGAGGAGAGCGGAGCAAGAAAGGATTTTCTTGCTCCATTTCTAACAATGGTGGCGCTCTTCTTCTTTCAGGGCTTTCTGACTTCGGCCAATGGTCAGTTTCAGGAGCCAATCAAGAGCGCTTTATTGGCAAATGCCGAGGGTATAAAGAATACCCTTATGACCCTTATTACCTTTTCGTGGTTTATTCCATACTTTATCTTTGGAAAAACCGGAGCAAAGATGGTGTCGAAATATGGTTACAAAGGAACTTTGCTAAGGGCATTGGGCATAATGACTTGCGGTCTGTTGATATTTGCCGTTTCATCGATAATTCCAATTTCAGGTAGTTGGCTGGTAACATCGGCAATGATTCCTGTCGGCTATTTTGTATTTCTTTTGGGTTCATTTGTTGTAGGGTCGGGAGTAACAATTCTTCAGGTTGTAACCAATCCGTATGTGATTTCATGTGAGGTGCGCGGAACTCAGGATATTCAACGTTTGAATATAGCAGGAACCGCAAGTTCAATAGGAAATACACTTGCCCCATACTTGGTTACGGGAGTAATTTTTGCAGGAGTGGCTCTCCAGGATGTAAATATCTCCGATGTATTTTGGCCCTTTATCGGAGTTGCAGTGCTCTTTGTCGTAATGATTTCCTTGCTTTCAAAGGCGACATTACCTGAAATGGCAAATACACATGTGGCTGCAGGAGAGAAACTTGAACGTTCGGTGTGGAGCTTTAAACATCTTGCTTTAGGCGTACTGGGAATCTTCTTCTATGTGGGCGAGGAGGTTGCTATTGGTAACAATGTGAAATCATATGCCATTTCATTGGGAATGGGCGAGGCCTCGTCAACACTAATGCCGACCCTCTATTGGGGTGCACTGCTTATAGGGCGACTAATCAGTAGCTTTATGAGTAAAATACCTGCACGTACTCAGTTGACGGTAACAACGATGAGTGCCGTGGTATTGGTACTTTTTGCGGCATGTTGCAACTCTCCATGGTTATTGGTGGCTGTAGGTTTATGTCACTCGGTAATGTGGAGTGCAATATTTACTTTGGCGTTGAAGGGACTAGGCAAATATAAATCGGTGGCAACAGGTGCTTTGATGATGGGAGTGCTTGGTGGTGCTCTTATCCCATTGTTACAGGGTATGCTTGCGGATTTGTTGCACGATGATTGGCAGTGGACATGGCTCTTTGTAGCTGTTGGTGAGCTATATATGCTTTACTATTCACTGTTTGGTTCTCGAATCCGTCCGAAGGATATGGTTGAGAAGGTTTGATTGGCAATTATAAAAATACAATAAGAAACTGTTTAAAATTTATTTCGCGCTTATTTGAGATAGATTCTGAGGATAGATTTTGCTTCGTATTGAAGGTAATATAGCATATTGCCAAGATAGGAAGTAAAATATATACCAAAAAGATTCTCAAAGAAGCCGAAACAATTGCAAGCAGTGTAAGAAATACATAAATAATAAAATTTAAACAGATTCTAAGATATGAAACAGAGAGTTGAGGCTAAATTTAAGGAGATTTTCGGAACTGACGAGGGTGCAGTTTACGCATCTCCGGGAAGAGTGAATTTGATTGGCGAGCATACTGACTACAATGGTGGTTTTGTTTTGCCTGGAGCAATTGATAAGGGGGTAGTTCTTAAGATTCGTCCTAATGGAACCGATAAAGCAAATATCTATGCGATAGATATGGATCAAATGGTAACCTATCCGGTTATCGAGAGCGAGAAGCCGGCCCCCGGATGGAGTCACTATGTTTATGGCGTAAATTGCGAGATGCAGAAGGCGGGAGCAGAACTTAAGGGATACGATGCAGTCTTTGCAGGTGATGTTCCACTTGGAGCAGGTTTGTCATCATCGGCAGCTCTTGAGAGTGCATTTGCCTTTGCCTTGAATGATATGTTCAATTGTGGATTGGATAAGAAGGTGTTGGTAAAAGTTGGTCAGATGACCGAGCATAACTATTGTGGAACCAAGTGCGGAATTATGGATCAGTTCGCATCGGTATTCGGTAAAGAGGGTTGTCTTATCAAACTTGATTGTAGCACAATGGATTATGAGTATATACCATTCCATCCAAAGGGCTACAGAGTGGTTTTGATTGACTCTAAGGTAAAGCATGAGTTGGTCGATTCTCCATATAATCGTCGTCGTGAGTCATGTGAAAGAGTGGTTGCCGAGATTGCTAAGAATCATCCTCAGGTAAAATTGTTGGCCGATGCCGATTTTGCTATGCTAGAAGAGGTTAAAGGTGATGTAAGCCAGGAGGATTATATGAGAGCTACATACGTTATTGGCGAGAATTCACGTCTTGCAACAACATGTAAGGCACTTCAGGAGGATGATTATGATACCGTTGGTAAGATGGTGTTTGAAACCCATAACGGATTAAGTAAGCTATATGAGGTTAGTACTCCTGAACTGGATTTCTTGAATGAGTTGGCAAAGAGCGTAGGTGTAACTGGCTCAAGAATCATGGGTGGTGGTTTTGGAGGTTGTACCATCAATATTGTTAAGGATGAGCTTTATGATACCTTTATCAATGAGGTTTACAAGCAGTATGAGGCAAAATTTGCAGTTAAACCTGCCGTTTATGATGTAAAAATCAGCGATGGTGCACGTAAGTTAAATTAATTTATTTAACTTTGCGCTCTGTTTTGCAAACCTCTAATTTTGAGGTGAGTTCTAATTGAATTAAAGTATTGAAAGAGAATGGGAAAGTATGAATTGAACAAGAATTTGGCCCAGATGCTAAAGGGCGGAGTTATTATGGATGTTACCAATGCTGAGCAGGCTAAGTTGGCCGAGGCTGCAGGAGCTTGTGCTGTAATGGCGTTGGAGCGCGTTCCATCGGATATTCGTCGCGACGGAGGAATTGCCAGAATGTCTGATCCCAAGATGATTAAAGAGATTCAAGAGGCCGTTTCAATTCCGGTCATGGCAAAGGTTCGTATTGGTCACTTTGTTGAGGCTCAAATTCTTCAAGCAATTGGAATCGATTATATTGATGAGAGCGAGGTATTGACACCTGCTGATAATGTATATCACTGTGATAAGACTCAGTTCGATGTTCCATTTGTATGTGGTGCAAGAAACTTGGGTGAGGCTCTTCGTAGAATTGGCGAGGGTGCATCAATGATCCGTACCAAGGGAGAGGCCGGTACAGGCGATGTTGTTGAGGCTGTAACTCACATGCGTCAAATGAACGAGGATATCCGTCGAGTTGTAAGTGCAGGAAAAGAGGAGCTTATGACAATCGCTAAGGAGTTTGGTGCTCCATACGATTTGGTTCTTTATGTACACGAGAACGGAAAGTTGCCTGTTGTAAACTTTGCTGCTGGTGGAATTGCAACTCCTGCCGATGCTGCTCTTATGATGCAGTTGGGCTCTGAAGGAGTATTCGTTGGTTCCGGAATCTTCAAATCCGGCGATCCTGAGCGCAGAGCAAAAGCAATTGTACAGGCTGTAACATATTACAACGATCCTGTAAAACTTGCTGAGCTTTCAGAGGATTTGGGAGAGCCTATGTCAGGACAGCCTGCAAGTGCAGTTGCAGACAAATACGCACAGCGCGGTTGGTAATGAAGATAGGAGTATTAGGGTTTCAAGGAGCATTCCTTGAACATGAACGTCATATTCAACAGCTTGGTCACCAGGCTGTTGATGTTCGTTATATAGAGCAGCTTGATCAAATCGATGCAATTATTCTTCCCGGAGGTGAAAGCACCACGATGGGAAAATTGTTAGATAGAACAGGCATGAAGGAGCCTCTTATAGCGAAAATCAAGGCAGGAATGCCTGCATGGGGAACTTGTGCAGGAATGATTCTTTTGGCAGAGCGTATCGAGAATGATAGCGTGAAGCATTTGGGATTGATGGATATTACTGTTCGTCGAAATGCCTATGGCCGTCAAATAGATAGCTTTGATACCGAGTGTATGATTCCTGAGGTGAGCAGTGAGCCAATACCATTGGTATTTATTCGCGCTCCGTTCGTAACAGAGGTTGGTAGTGGAGTTAAGGTGCTTTGCGAGGTGAATGGTAATATTGTTGCAGTACGCCAGGGCCACCTTCTTGGAACCTCGTTCCACCCTGAGCTTACAAACAATTTGTCGTTCCTGCGCTATTTTATCTCAATGATAGAGAAGTAGAAGCAGGATGAATCTTATAAATAAAAGAGAGCCGCAATTTTTGGTTGCGGCTCTCTTGCTATAAAGTTACTTAGGATACTCCTGGGTGATGAATGCTCTGTAGTCAGGGTCACGATCTCCGGTGGTTTTGTATAGCTCTCCATCGGCCTTGTAGTATAGAACACGCTCTCTCTCAGAATTTCTTTGTTCAACATCCACAATATAGATTGTTGCATATACCGGACGGGTAATTACGTCAACATCGTCGGCATACCAATCTTTGTACTCTCCGCTCTCAAACGAATTTTGGATCTCCTCGGGAAGTTGATTGTATGCAATGTCGCTTACTGTTAGTTTCCAGTCGCCATCATTGTCAATCCATACCTCTTTCTCGCTTCTATCCTCGGCATTGTAAAAGTCTGCCACATAGTAGCCGTGAACCAACTCCCACTCTACAAAGTTAGCGTCAGGGAATAACTCTGTTAATGTATTCTTTACAGGTGTAGGAACTTTACTTGTCTTTACATCTTTGTCGTCATCCGAACAAGCAACTAAACTTGCTAACGGTAACAACAGTGCCAATAGTCTTAAATAGTTTTTCATGGTTGCTTTGTTTAAAGGGTGAATACTTATTTTAGTCGATAATTTTATCAGTCGTCTATGTCGATTAATCTGTACTTCTTGTCAAATGTTAACTCCAATCTGTTTGACAACTCAATGTCGTAATTGTCCTCGCGATCAATCTTCAGGATTTTTGTGTCAGGATATCTCTTAGCCACATACTCGGTAATCTGTTTTGGAACAATAGCCGCCGGTACCGCTCCCTTTCTGCACTCAACATCTTTCCACTCTCCATCGCCCGAGAATTCAAGTTTTGTACCATCAACCAACATTACCTCGTACTCTGAGTAGAAGAAATCAACATCTTTTTTTGCGTACGATAACTCGTAGTTTGGAAAGTGTGTCTGAATGAATTTCTGAGCCTTCTCTGGTAACTCATTGAAGTCAATAGCTCTGTCGTTGTCTGCAAAAGCAACTCCTGCAAATAGGGTTACTAACAATAGTGTGAATAGTTTTTTCATCTTTTCAGTTTTTTAATTGTTTATACTCTTTCTATCTTTCGAAAGCAAAGTTGAAGAGCAATTCTGAAAAGAATTTGAAATATTCGGCTATTTTTGAAAAAAAACCACTTTTTTTTAAAAATCTACCCTAAAATGGTGCATTCCATCAAAAAAACGGTATGTAAGTTTGAAATTATAGTACCTGCATATAGCTTTACTCAATGCTAATCCCAATCCCAGTGAACCCGCGTTCTTATTGCCTTGATAGAATCGGTCAAAGATATGTTCTGCGTCTAAAGGTTCCAAACCTTGGTTAGAAACAATAAAAGAGTTGTTTCTTAGTTCAATATTAATAGAGCCTCCTTCAAGTGAATGTATAAAGCTATTCTTTATAAGGTTAGAAATTAGGGTTGTGGCTAACGATTCGTTCATATTGACAGCAAAATACTCCACTATATTCTCAGAACACTCTATATTGCGCACTTCGTATATCTCTTTATATTGTTCTAAGCTTTCGTGAACAATCTGTGAGATATTAACTGTAACGCTCTCGGGGAATTGTCCGTTGTCAATTTTTGTCAGCAGAAGCAGGGTGCTGTTTAAACGAGCAGCCCTCTTTGCTGTTCGCTGAATCTTAAACAGTTCGCTCATCTGCTCCTCAGAAAGGTTGACATTGTCAATAAGCCACTCTGTTCTATTTCCAATAATGGCAAGCGGAGTCTGCAACTCGTGCGATGCATTGCCAATAAACTGCTTCTGCTGTTCAAAAATCTTTTCAGAACGTTCAATTGCACTTTGCGCAGCTATATTCAATTTACGAAACTCTTGAACAGATGTTTCAGAAAGTTCCATAGAGAAGTTTGTGCCGGGTTTATATCTATCCAAACAGTTTAGCAGTACATATAATGGACGCATTGTAATTACAAAGAGCCACATGGCAACTCCAATAATGGAGATAAATAGCAAGACAAACAAAAAGATTATCCACCAAAAGATAGCTCCCATTAGGTCCGCTCTTTCAAATGTTGGAGTAAGAACCTCTAATTCATAAAAGGTACCCGTAGCATCTTGAAAAATGATATTGAGTACTCGTGCAGGCTCGTTTTCGTTTTTTGCGTCAATATATACTTTGCGGTCTGAATAGCGCAGGCGGGGGGTGTTGTTTACATAGTTGGAGTCAACAACTTTGATAGAGTAACTGTTATTTGTGCCATCGCTCATATCAGGCATCTCAACTCCTGCAAGTTTACGGCTTATAATTGTAGAGGCATAATCTTCAAGAGAGTCATCGGCCTCGTCGTTTATCTCATCGACCATTCTGTAGTAGAAAAGAACCGCCCATATTGACATCAATATCAATAGGAGTAATGAGAGTCGTATGGCTATCTTGTACTTTAGTTTCATACTCTATTTTATTATCAATTTATATCCAAATCCATATACTGCGCTAATCTCGATGGTTGCACCTGCCCCCTCTAATTTTCTTCTAAGATTCTTTATCTGAGCATAGACAAATTGAAAGTTGTCGGAGTCATCGGCATAGTCACCCCAGACCGATTCCGCCAGTACCCCTTTATCTATTACGTGCGAGGGCCTCTGCATGAAGTATAGAAGAATATCGAACTCTTTTTTTACCAGCTTAATCTCTGTTCCCTCGATCTCTACCCTGCGACTATCGGGGTGCAGGGTAACATTGCCCAATTCAATAGTAAACTCTCCGTGCGAGCGACCTCGCCTAAGAACGCTTTTGACGCGGGCAATCAACTCGGATATATGAAATGGTTTTGCAAGATAGTCATCGGCACCCAAATCCAAACCGGTAACTTTGTCTTCAATGGAGTTACGGGCAGATATAATGATTACATTCTCACGCTTTTTAAGGTTGCGGATGTGTTCAAGTAGTTTCAGGCCGCTTCCGTCGGGTAGCATTATATCGAGTAAGATGCAATCGTAAGTGTAGCCGGCGATTTTTGAGTCGGCTTGCATATAGGTGGAGGCACTTTCGACAATGTAACGCTCCCCTTCTAGTGCGCGACATATAATCTCGCGCAATGAGTTGTCGTCTTCTATTACTAAAATTTTCATGGTCAAAAATACAATTTTTTTATTTCAGCGCAAATAGAGCGGGTAGAAATTGAGAATCTGAATTTTTAATTTTAAATTTGCGAAACGATGTAATATGTATTGATATTAATTCTAAAACAAAATATTATGAGTACAGTAGCAGAGAGCGTAGCCCAGCACTTGTTGGACATTAAGGCTATCAAATTAAGCCCATCAGAACCATTTACATGGGCATCAGGGTGGAAATCTCCTATCTATTGTGATAATCGTAAGACATTATCATATCCAAAGGTACGTGACTATATCAAAGAGCAGTTTGCTGCAGCTATTAAGGAGAAGTATCCAGAGGTAGAGGTTATTGCAGGAGTTGCCACAGGAGCTATTGCTCAGGGAGTATTGGTTGCTCAGGAGTTGGATTTGCCATTTATCTATATCCGCTCTTCAGCAAAGAATCATGGATTGGAGAATCTTATTGAGGGTGCTTATACCCCTGGTCAGAAGGTGGTGGTAATCGAGGACTTGATCTCAACCGGAGGTTCAAGTTTGCAGGCAGTTGAGGCTCTTCGCAATGCAGGTTGCGAGGTGTTGGGAATGTTGGCAATTTTTACATACGGATTCCAGAAGGCTGTTGATAACTTTACCGCAGCTAATTGTCAGGTAGATACTTTGAGTAACTACAATGCAATGATTGATCTTGCAGTTAAGGAGGGTTATGTAAAACCTGAGGAGGTTGAGAAGTTGAAAGCATGGCGTGTAAGTCCTGAAACATATAAGTAAACTTTTCTGTACTATGGCAAAAGTTGAGGTAGTTAGCAATGTTGTAAAAATCAATCAGGCTATTGGCGACATTTACGGTTTCCTTTCTGATTTTAATAGAATCGGTGCGCTTGTCAATATGGTAAGACAGATGGGCAATATGGATAATATGGCTCAGATGGCCGGTGCGAAGGCCGATGATATGAAGAAGGCGAAGGAGATGATTGAGAATGTTCGCTTTACCGACGATGTTTGCTACATTCAAATTAAGAATATGGGCGAGATTGCTCTTCAGATTTTAGAGCGCGAAGAGCCAAAATTGATAAAGTTGGGTGGGGTGGTGCCATTTGAGTACTACTTATGGATTCAACTTATTTCCGATGCCCCATACGAGACTCGTTTACGTGTAACTTTCCGTGGCGAGATGAATATGATTTATAAGATGATGCTTAAGGGAAAGTTGGAGCAGGGCATCAATGGCTTTGCAGATGCTCTGAGCAAAATTCCTTACTCAATGTTCCGATAAAGCAAGAAGTTCGGTACAAAAAATTGGGGGTGGTAGCAGTTGCTATCACCCCTATTTTCTCTATAAAGGAGAATTTTTTAATCCAATGTTGGATATAAATTTTAATATGCCATTGACAACCTCTATTTTATGCAATGTTCTGGACATTGATATCCCTTCATTTGTTGATCCCCATTCATCACCTAAAATAATTTCAAGCGAGGATTCAGAGTGCTTTGTAAATGATTCAACGTCGAACCTTTGATTAAAGACAATATTGATGGATGATTCACTAACCAATACAATAGTGAGCAATCCCATGGTACCATCGCCATATCCTTGTGTTCTAAAGAATAATAATTTTGAGCTATTTGATAGTTCCACTTCTAAGAAGTTGTATGAAATTTTGTATTTATCGCGCCAGGGAAGCCATGGGTCTTGATTGTTATTCTCAGTATGTGATGGAGCCTATCTTTGTTTCTGTGCCATTCCAGATGTCAGTACCATTAGTTCCCCAATATGATATGGGATAGTCTTGTGGATAGTATTCTGTTTGTGACGATTTTACAAATTTTCCAGTTGTTGCATCAATCGTGTAAACAATATCTTTGCGTTGTGCATTTATAACGTCAGTTGATTTTATCATAGGATATACCCATGGCGCAGTGCGAGTAGGAGTTAATTGATAAATAGTCAACTTTCCATATTCCAGACAATATTGTTTTGGAATGACAAATATTTGTTCTGATTCAATAAATTCACACTCTGCAATCTCAAGGAAATCAAGAATATCTCCATTATCATTGCATGATACTAATATTCTGCGAAAATCGTCTGCACAACGGACGGTGAAGATAAGGAGATTGCGACTACTATTTGTTGGGGCTGCTTTGAATTTAATGGATGTAAGGATTTCCATTTGATTATAATCCATTGTTCTTGCTTGTAAATGTTGCATATCACTATACAAATCTGCGCCAATTATTTGTCCTTCTTGATGGCTAATCTGATATTTTCCTGCAAATGTATAATTGTTTGTATTATTGGATGGACTTTTGTATAATTTGTATGGATAATTTTCAGATATAGGAAGTTGCTCTATAATCTCTTTTATTGAGTGAGTCCATGCTTGAGAATATACTTGGATAGAGCTAAGCACCATAATGCTTGTTATAATAATTCGTTTCATATTTATAATTGATTTTTAGTTAATACTTACATGTTTGAGCAGATGTTGTACCATTGAAATTCCCATAGTTAGGGCGTACTTGTGTAATCGTCTCCGCTCTCTTCTGTGATGTTGGGGACATTAAGTGCTGTTGCAAATGTCTCAAAGTACTCCCGAGCTTCATCAATCGTGAATACCTCTTCTTTGCTTGAGAAGAAGCTATCATTGATAAAGTCACTTGTACATGAGACAATTGAAAACAATAGCACAAATAATCCGCACAGAATAAAATGCAGTCCCTTTCTACTTTTGATTATTTTTAAAAATGTAGATTTTGACCTCATATTGTGCATTTTATACTGTTTATGGTTGTCAAAGTTAGAAAAAAACATTTTAATGCAAATGTTTTCTCTATTTTTGTTTGTGTATTAGGTACAAATATAATATCAGTATGTGATGGTTCCTATTTTTGTCTCTGTACCATTCCAAATCTCAGTACCATTAGTTCCCCAATATGATATGGGATAGTCTTGTGGATGGTATGTTGTTTCTGATGTTTTTACAAATTTTCCAGATTCAACATTTAACTGATATGTAACATCTTTTCGTTGTGCGGTGATTTTGTCCGTTTTTGTCAGTGATTCAAAGATTATTGGGTCTGGAGTTGTTGGACATAGTTCGTATATGGCAAGTATGCCTTTTCTGTATAATACGTATTGCTTTGTTATAATATTATCTTTCACATTTTTTGAGTATCCACAAACAAAAACTTCAATGGTGTCGCATAACTGGTTGTCTTTGTATACAGCGAAAATTTCTCTGCACATATCATAACCAATAGAGATTTGAACAGAAAATATATCAGGACATTGATATTGTGGATTAAATATTGGTCTATACCTGCGTCCTGCAATCACCCAGCACTTAGTATTTTTGTCCTCTATTTTGCCTTGTATATCCAAGAATCGTACAGCTCTAAGTTTTTCTATATCGTTATTGCTCATCCATCCCCACCTCCAATTGTTATCTTTATTGTTGTTTGCTTTATTTTTAAATTCACAAATGGGATATGATTCTGTAAGTGGTAACATTTCCCGCAACTCAGAGATTGAGTGTTGTCCTGCAGCATAGTTCCATGTGCATAAACAAATTACTAATATTACTAAGGCCCTTTTCATAATATCTGCAGTTAGTTTATTTTCTAAAATGGTACAATATACCATCTTTTGATTCAATCATGTATTTTCTTCTATTGCTATTGTAGTGAATTTCGAATACGCTTCCGGCTCTCTTAGCAGAAACAAAATCAATTAATTGATTAAAAACAATGGTTGCTTTACCATCTTTTAGTAAAATTATGGTACAGGTTTCTAAATTATCACGAGAGGGGATTCTACTTCTTAAAAATATTAGGCGAGAATCCTTTGATGGTTGTCCTTGAAAGAACATATAATCACTTGCCAAAGTAGTCGTTTTAACTCCATGGATATGGGTCGGCGATGTAATTGTAGTTAAAACGTTATTCTTGTCATCCAGAATATCGACTTTCTGCACAATATTAAGTGAATCCTTTGTCAGAGTACACCCCATTATTACATATGAATGATTATCAAAATTGATGGTGTCAATATAGACTAATAATGGATTTTTATACAGAGTTTCCTGGGCCGGACTCCATGAGAATGAATCTATAAATTTTGAGTTTGTGTGTAGTGAATTCTTGTCAAATATATAGATGGGTTCTACATAATCTCTTCTGCCTGCTCCAATATCGGTCAATACCTCTTTTGCTTTCTGGTGGTTTAGTTTTGCAGCCTCCTTCAATAGGGTAACAGCCATCTCTTTGTCGTGTTGTACCCCCTTTGCATAGTAGTAGCAGTGTCCTAACAGGTACATAGCATCGGGATTGTTTTTGTGCGATGCTAACTGTAAATATCTGACAGCCTTTTTGTAGTCTTGCTCTACACCATATCCTTTGAGATATGCAAATCCTGCATTATATTGAGCTTCAGTATTACCCTGGTCTGCAGCTTTAATCCACCACTTGATAGCCTGGACTGTGTCCTTTGTAATCTGTGCCATTTTTACTTGAGAATCAATGTTGCCGCTCTCAGCAATCTTCTTTGTTGCCCAGTTTACAAGTTCATCTCTATTTGAGCAATTCTCCCATAACTCATTTTTATATCTGTCATCGTATGGTTGATAATACTTGTAATTCAGAGTTCTTCCTGAATTACTATATATGTTCAAGTAGTTAAAGTTATAGCCATAAGTGATATTGGCATATAGCTCATTATCAATGATAAAGGCCCCATCTGTATCTCTGTATTGGCATATATGCATTATAAAGTGCTCTTGTCTTGGGCTTGGAAGTCTATCATAAAATAGAACCAAGCTTTCAATCTTTGCTAAGCAGAGTAACACTACATTGTCGCAATATTTAATATCGCTAATCATATAAATAGCAGGTTCCTCAATAAATTTACGACTAATAAACGCATTTTCGAATTTCAATCCGAATCTATTCATATCCGAGCCATCGATTATGGGGCGATTGTACAATAAATCGGTTTTTATCAGGGCCCCATTAAAGAGGGTGGGGAATATGCAACGTAATGAGTCCATTAGAATTTGCGATCTTTTGTACTCCTCAGGAAAGTACCTCTTGGCAATGGAATCGCATCTTAGAGAGTCAATAACACTATTATTGTATGAAGAGGTATAGTTTAATGTTTTGTATAAATCAGTGGTTCCTGCCTTGTATATCTCTTCATAGTATATGTCGTCAATCATCTCTCCGTCATTTTCATAGGCATCTTCCTTATAGTAGTAACTAAGGGGTCTATATCCTTTACATTTGCTCTTCAGATACGTCAACTCCTCCTCAAAATATTCAGGATACGCATAGGTTATCGGTTTTACATCGACACGTCTTAGTTCCCAAAACTTCGGAGATAACTTTTTGGTTTTATAATAATTTGTGAATGCAGAGGAGTCTATTGGAATATATATCTTTCGGGTTTTCCAATTCTCTTCACACCACTTATCACCGGTGTCATTGTATTTTATAACTGTTATATAACCGGGTAATTCATTTTTAAATTCAGGGCGAGATTCCCTGTCAACAATATATTTGGTTTTAATGTTGTTTGTAGAGGAGGATTTTTCTGTTTGTGCATGCAGACTAAAATTGCCTATCAGCAATCCTAAAAATATCAAAATTGTTATTGCCGGTTGTCTCATATTGTTGTGTATTTGTAAGTGATTTTCGCAAAGTTAAAAAAAACAGACATTTAGCACTTTACTTAACAAAAATTTTTTCCAACTCGGGGTATTCGCCGGGGAGGTGGGTGGTTAGAAGTTTGGCAATAGATGCTGAGCCGGGTTTGATTGAGTTAATGAAGTGCTGCTTCTTTTCATGTAAGCCTCGTAAACCGAATGCTCCCATTGCCTGCAGTAATCTCACAAGTGCTATGTGGTGGTAACTTTTTACAAAGTCATCAACCATTTTGGGGTGTATGGCTTGCAGCTCGCTTATGTAGTGATTAAGTAACTCTTGGTGTTGAGTTTCGGGGATTTCGGCAATGGCATCGTAGAGAAGCGAGGCTACATCGTAGCCCAATGGGCCTTTGCGGCCACCCTGATAATCAATAAAAATTACCTCCTCGTCCTTAACCATAATGTTTCTGCTTTGGAAATCGCGGAACATAAAGGTGTTGGCCGGTTGCGATTCTATAATCGAGCATAGTTTTTCCAAATCGTTCTCTAACAAATCTTCGTCAGTGGGAATGGCTGCTAATCTAAGATAGCAGTATTTAAAGTAGTTTAAATCCCACATTATGCAACGTTTGTCAAATGATGGGCGAGGAAGCGCATTGCTATAGTCCAGTTCGTCTCCTGCAAACTGCATTTTCAACAGCTCGCTAAGTGCCTTTTTGTATAGTGAAATTGTGTGTTCTGACAATTCACGCTTATGGCGCTCTGCGGTCAATATATCTAATAGCATATAACTGCCTAAATCCTCTTGGATGTATGCGCTGTTGTCTGCAGCACAACACAAGATTTCAGGAACTGCAACTCCTCTTGCTTTGAAGTATTTTGAATATTCAATGAAGAGTTTGTTTTCGCGCAGATCAGCATTGATGGTTCCAATGTAGCTCTTCTCTTCGTTGAAAATGCGCCAATATTCACGAGCCGAGCCCGATGCCGGCAACTTCTCCATTTTGGTTGGCTCTGCTCCGAAGAATTCTCTATATAGTTGTGTTAAGATTGTGCTGTTCATTATACATTATTTAATTTATCTTCATTATGTGCTCAATGCAGAAAGCATTTTAGAGCTAAATCTGCTCAATGCAGAAAGCATTTGCGTGTTCAAAGTTAAATAGTAACCATTGTTTTTACAAGGTTATGGTGAATTTTGTGCCGTGAGTCTCTTCATCGGTTGACGAGGTTACCCCTATCTGACCGTTGTGTAACAGGATAATCTGCTTGCATAGGCTCAATCCAATTCCGCTGCCACTCTCTTTTGTTGTGAAGAATGGGACAAATATTCTATCCTGAACCTCGGGCAGAATGCCGGGGCCATTATCGCTGATAGAGATTCGTGTATGCGAGTTTGGTATTTTGTGTATCTTCACTTTAATCTTTGGATTCTCGGTTTCGCTACATGCCTCAATGGCATTTTTAATCAGATTGATTAGTACCTGTTCAATCAATGTGCGATCAATGTGTAGTTTATGCTCTTCCGGGTGAACGTCATACTCAATGTAGGGCAGATTGAAGAGGTGGTTGATATCTGAGATAAGTTCTGCAGCTGAAACCTCGCCTAAAACAGGGGTA
Source organism: Marinifilaceae bacterium (assembly GCA_017936285.1). GTDB lineage: Bacteria > Bacteroidota > Bacteroidia > Bacteroidales > Marinifilaceae > RGIG9079. The sequence goes on from JAGBFU010000054.1 coordinate 19,562, forward strand.
GGAATCTTGGTTAGCTTTCTGTAGTTTTCAACAAAGTTTAGCAATCCCTGCCCGCGACGGTTGATTGTGGAGATAGCCTGTTTGGTCATATCTGCATCCACCTCGCCGGTAAGAAGGGTGTCCGAGATAGAGATAATCGGGGTTAGCGAGTTCATGATTTCGTGTGTCAGTACACGGGTAAGTTTCTGCCACGATTCGAACTCGTTCATGTCAAGCAGGCTGCCAATCTCTTTAAGACTGATCATGGTGATTGCACTATTGCCCGAATTGAATTGTGTTTTTGAGACATTCAGACGGCGTATCTGGCCATGTCTGTTTATGGTGATTATTGGCGAGTTGATCTGCTCAATAATCTCTTGTTGCAGGGTTGCTCTGCTGCCAAGAAGTTTTGTTGCAGCCTGATTGCACCACTCTATCTGCCACTCGTTGTTGCAAACTAATACCGCAATATCTGCCTTGTCTAAAAGTTGGGCATAATAGCTCTGTAGGATTGCATCGGAGCGGTGTTGCTCGTTGATGTTTTTTATACACTCTTGCAACTCTTTGTTGAGCATTTCAAGGGTAGTATCGCTGTATTTCGATGATATATGGAGCGAGGTTTCACGATTCTTGAGAGCCAGAATTACCGAGTGCATAGCCTCCCATTGTTGGCGTTGAACTCTGTATAGATTCATTGCGAACAGAATGTCTGCCAATATGATTATAGCCATGGTAAACCATAGTTCGCTAATAGTGCACAGGGCTGCCATTGCTGAGCAGATTACTATGGCAAGAACGTGCAGGGCGACGATTAATTGATATTTTATCTTCATAGCTCGTATTTCTCCATTTTTCTGTACAGGGCAAATCGGGTAATTCCTAACTCTGTGGCTGCTTTTGAGACGTTGCCCGAACAACGAATCAGCGCTTCGCTTATTGCCTGCTTCTCAATCTCAGCCAGGGTTTTAGGCTGACTTTGTGTATGCTTTTTAGGGGCGCTTTGTACGGTATTTAAGCTGAAGTGCTCCGGTTTCAGGGTGCCTGAGTCGCACAGAATAATAGCTCGCTCAATTGCGTGTTGCAACTCTCGTACGTTTCCCGGCCAGCCGTACTGCATAAGTCTGTTGCCGGCCTCGCTGTTAATGTTGGCAATCTTTTTGTTGTACTTCTTGGCATATCGCTCCATAAAGTGATTTGCCAGAAGTAAAATGTCTTCGCCTCGTTCACGCAGGGGCGGCAGATGAATCTCTATGGTGTTGATTCTGTATAGCAAATCCTGTCTGAATTTCTCCTCGTTCACCATATTGAATATGTCTGCATTTGTTGCACATATCAACCTTATATCGATGGGGATGGATTGGGTGCTGCCCAATCGGTTGATTACCCGCTTCTCAAGGGCAGTGAGCAGTTTTGCCTGCATTGGGAGAGTCAGGTTGCCAATCTCGTCCAAAAACAGAGTTCCTTTGTTGGCAATCTCCATTCTTCCTGCCTTTGCTTTTCGTGCATCGGTAAATGCTCCCTTCTCATATCCGAATAGTTCGCTCTCGAAGAGCTGTTCGGGAATTGCTCCCAAGTCGATGGGGATAAATGGATTTTCTGCTCTGGGCGAGGTTTCATATATCATTCTTGCTACCAGATCTTTGCCGGTGCCATTCTCACCCAAAATCAGAATGTTTGCATCGGTTTGACTTACCTTCCCGATAGTGGAGAATACCTGTTGCATGACAGGGGAGTTGCCTATTATCAAGGTTGAGGCAGGGGTAGGCGAGCTTATGGCTTGTACCTGCTCTTTTAAGCGTGCATTCTCGGATTTTGTCCTTTTCAGCTCATTTGCCGAGTGCAGGGTGGCAAGAAGTTTCTCTCTGTCCCAGGGTTTTGCAATGAAGTCGGTGGCTCCATGTCTGATGGCATTGACCGCTTTGTCGGTGTCGGCATACGCAGTCATACAGATAACAACGGCATTTTTGTCAATCTCTAATATTCTCTCTAATGTGTCGAAACCCTCTTGACCGCTGATTGCATCCTTGCTGAAGTTCATATCGAGCATAATAATGTCGGGTTTGAATTCGTGCATGAATTGCTCAATTTTCTGGGGCGAGGTTGCAAATTTGATACTCTCGGACATGGGCTTTAGCAACATGTTCAGTGCAAAGAGAATATCTTTGTTGTCATCGATTATTAATATTGTGCCGAAGTTCTTCATAGTATCTATTCCATTGTATGTTTTTTGTCATTGGTTCGTAGAGCTATTCGCCTCGTCTCATTCGCTACCCCGCTAACTCCTCCTTTTTAGTCGCTTTGCGCCTAACAGTCGTCAAACACACGCGGGCGCTTTACGCTCATTCGTAACTTGCTCATTTAACGCTCTACTCCAAAAATGACATAAAAACATACAATTCCATTGAGTTAAAATGTTTTGTCATTGGTTCGTAGAGCTATTCGCTTCGTCTCATTCGCTACCCCGCTAACTCCTCCTTTTCAGGTTTTCAAAGTTAAGTATTAATTTTGAGAAATACTATAGAAAACTGTGCGGTTTCGCACTAAATATTGTGCGGTTTCGCACGAGTTTTGTTAGTCTGTGAACGTGGTAAATATCGAGCAATCAATGAGTTGTATGAGTGGCACGCTTTTTGAAATAGTGATTAGTGAATAGATGTGTAACAGCTAAAAAATTTGAAAATGATACTTCTACACTATTTTAAAGTTGCAATAAGAAACTTGCAAAAGAGTTGGGGGCATGTCCTGATTACTGCGTTGGGACTTGCAGCTGGTTTGTTGCTATTTGCATGGGCCGCATATTTGTGGCATGATGATTTTATGCGATATAGAACCTATCCCACATTTGACCGATTGGTATATCCCACTGTTTATGAACCCGGTGGCGAATTGGATAATAACTATCAATCATATTTGAGAGACGACGTTATGAAAGGAGTGATTGCTCAATTGCCACAGGTAGAGGAGATAATGTTTGGTTATGGAAAAAGGCCGATTAATGTAGATGTAAATGGTAAGGAGTTGGTTTTGAATGCATTCTTCACATCTTCTAATTTTAATAATCTGATGCCGGTGGAGTTTGTCGATGGGTCTATAGTGGATTTCCAGAGCAATTCCGATGCAATTCTTATAACCGAGAGTTGTGCCGAAAAACTTTTTGGTGGAGAAAGGGCAGTAGGTAAGTCGCTCTATGTGGCAAATATAGGTGGTTCACTTAAGGTAGATAAATATTTTAGCGTTGCCGGAGTTGTTTGTGATAAACATTTGCCCAATACCGATGGAATGCCCCAAAGCTATGATATAATATTCGGGGATGGTCTTGAGGGTTCAGTATTTAAAGCGTATGCAGTAACCAGTATATTGTTGCTAAAATCGGCAGATATGCTTGAAACGGTAAATGATATATTGGCCAATACCGCTTTCGATGGCGTTAATGAAAGTGTGCGTTTGCGCCTTATTCCAATAAAATATTTGACAAGTGCCGGAATCTCGCCCATAATGGTTACAATATATTGTGCTTTTAGTTTGGTATTTCTTATATCGCTTATCTATGCTTTAAGCTATTTTATAGGAAACTTCATGTTGCGCAGTAAGGAGTTGCAACTTCGTAAGGTGCTGGGAGCCGGCAGAGAATCAAATGTAATGCTATGTTTTGTAGAGATGTTCATATACCTGCTTTTTGTAGCTCTCTTATCGATAGTTATGTGTGAATTACTGTTTAGCATAGATTTGGTTGAGGAGTTTATGCTTACAGATGGTATAAATATTCGCGTTGATGATATTGTAAGAATGTTGGTAACCTTTGTGCCAATGCTTCTGATTTTGTTCTTTGTGGTTGCTTGTGTTGCTTCTGCGGTAACGAAATTGAGAAGCCCTAAACATAGAGTTAAAAGTGTAATGTTGGCTTTCCATTTTACAATAACCTTGGCATTTTTGTTGCTATCGGGGTATATGTATATGGATATCCGTAACACTAAAAAGGGTTATTATCCATACATTTCCGATAAGGAGCTAAGCTCGATATGGTGCTATGCCCATGATAGAAACTATCTCACATTGGCACAATTTGAGAAAATGATACATGATATTGAGGCCTCGCCTAAATATGAAACAGCATACGCACATAGCGATCATATATTCAACGAGAGTCTTGGGGCTTATTCACTTGCACGCCATTATGTGTCAGTATCATATTTGAAAATGATGAAGATTCCGGGAGCGGAGAATCTGAACGATGGCGATGATTTCTGTTTTATTTCACATAGTTTGCAAAATAGTATTGACTCGCTTGGATACTTGGATGTATCGGAGTTTCGGGGAGTGAGTCTGGGAACGTTGACCGATGTGCCTGTAAGCAGAGAGTTTTTCGAAAAGAGACACAGGGTGACAGGCTTGGTTGATAACAGAGACGCTTTTACTGGAAATATAGTCCTGCTACCATTGGGTGAAGTTGATAAAAATATTTGTATATACTACATAAAGGTAAAAGATGGCTATAATGTGGATGATGAGTTTTACTATTTGGAGTCAGATTATAATAAGAAATTACCGGGAGTGCAGGGTAGAAATATGACGGCCTATAATTTGGTAGTGAGCGATAGCAATATTGTGTTGTTCAGTATGGCGATCATCTGTTTTGTGGTAATGTTAATGATTTCGGTTTCGGGAATAGTCAGCACAATTAGTGTCGATGTAAATCGCAGAGAGAAAGAGGTGGCAATTCGAAAGATAAATGGAGCCGGATTCAAACAGGTCTATTGGCTATTTGGCCGATTATATTGCAGAATTTATGTAATAGCGGTGGTTGTAGTGCTGATAGCGTGGTTCTTTGTTACAAACACCATGCTTGCCGGCGAGGAGTTAAGTAGGAATCCTTTGCTATGGCTTGGAGTTGTGTTGCTTGCAGCTGTGGTTATTTTGATCTCAATTGTACCTCAGATATACAGAGTTGCACGAATTAACCCATCAGAAATGTTAAGGAGTGAATAATGGATATAAAGTTAGATAAGAAACCGTGGTATATCAGGCGCAGGTCGATGTTATTGTGGGCCGTGCCGTTGGCAGTGCTGTTAATATACCTGTTAGTGGGGGCATTCGGACCATCGAAAAGGGGGGTGTCAATGCGCGATATAAAAATTTCGACAGTAGAGTTTGCCGACTTTGCCGATTATATCGACGTTGAGGGAGTTGTGTTGCCTATTATGACAATCAAGGTGAATAGTAAAGAGGCCGGCACGGTTGCACGAATTGTTAAGGATGATGGTGCAATGCTTAATGCCGGTGATACAATTTTGGTTTTGGAGAATTCGGCTCTTGAACGTGAAATTCAGGATATGCAGGATGAGTGGGAGAAGTTAAAGATAAGCAATCGCGAAAAACTGGTCCAAATGGAGAAGAGTTCATTGAATTTACAGATTGAGGCTCTTAATAATACGTATGAGTTACAGAGGATGGAGAAACAGATTGCTCAAGAGCGTCAGGAGTATGAGATAGGTGCGAAGAGTGCTGCACAGCTGCAACTTACCGAAGATGAGTACCAATATAAAGCAGAGAAGGTGCGATTGCAGCGTGAAACTTTAAAGCATGATTCAATTGTAACAGAGTTGCAAAAGGAGTTGCTTATTAACGATTTGGAGCGTGAACGAAGACGCGTTGAAAACTCGAACAGCCGTTTGGATAACTTGGTGGTTCGTGCTCCAATTGCCGGGCAGTTAAGCTCTGTGGGAGTTGTGATAGGTCAGCAGCTTTCCGAAGGGTATGGAGTTGCGGAGATGAAGGTCTTGACCCAATATAAAATCTCAACCTCGATAAGCGAGTACTACATTGACAGGGTCTCATTGGGGTTGCCTGCTACCATAAATTATCAGAATATGAACTATCCTTTGAAGGTGTCGAAGGTGGTTCCTGAAATTAAAGATAGAACCTTTAAAGCTGACTTGATATTTACCGATACCATGCCCGATAATTTGAGAGTGGGAAAGAGTTACCGACTCCAGATTGAGTTGGGACAACCCGAGAAGATGTTGACGGTGGATCGTGGCGACTTTATTCAAGAGACAGGAGGTTTATGGATATATAAACTTAATGAGAGTGGCACAAAAGCAACAAAGGTAAAGATTCATATTGATCGCCAGAATCCGTCGAAGGTCTCGATAGCCGATGGTTTGCGTGAAGGAGACAGAGTGGTGGTTGCAGGATATGCAGATTTTAAAGGAGTTGATGAGTTAATAATAAAAAATTAGATTACAGATATGATTTTACACTATTTTAAAATGGCATTACGCCAACTCTACAGGGTTAAATGGCAAGCCTTGGTGAGCGTCTTGGGAATGGGAGCAGGCTTGATTCTGTTTGCAGTATGTAACTCTTTTCTTAGGAGTGAATTAGCGGCAAATCGTGAGTTTGCCACATACGATAGATTGGTGTGCCCTACCTATTACAGAGATGGGAAGCCTCTTGGTAATCAAATCATTTTCAAGGGCGAGGGAGTTGGGGATAAACTTGTCGAATCGCCTATGGTCGATGGAGTGGTATTTTCTCGAGGTTGGGCAGCGTGCCTTGTTTCGGCCTCTGATGGAGTAGAGTTAAATGCCCGTTTTGTGTGTTACGAGGGGGAGTTCAGTAAGGTGTTCCCCATGGAGTTGGTTGAGGGTACTATGGCTCCATTCGATGACGATAACAAATGTATAATAATCTCAAAGGCATTTGCCGAAAGGATTTTTGGAACTTCCACAAATGTTATTGGAAAGGAGATAAATGTTGTACGTGTTGAAGGAACCGACATAGGCGAACCATTAAGGGTGGTGGCGGTAGTTAAGGATTACCGCAAAAGCACCGGAAGTGCATTGGGAGAGTTTGATTTTATCCTTAATGCAAAATCGAGTAGTGCCAAACCCTTGATTAATACTAATCCCTACTACCGTATCTATCTTACAATGCGTTCAATGGATGAACTGGAGGCATTAAACAATATTTCGGAAAAGGAGAGATGGTCGGAATACGATATGTCGAAATCTATGCGAAGGGTACAAGATAGCCCACTCTGTTTTAACCATATTTCAGATTTCAATAGAACCGAGATAAAGGTCTTTTTAGTTGTTTCAATAGCGGGATTTGCAATCCTTTTGGTCTCGATAGTCTATATATTGAATCTCTTTATCGGACTCTTTATGTTGCGAGCAAAGGAGCTGAAACTGCGTAATTTTCTGGGAGCCGGATACATCTCTAACTCGTTACTGCTCTTTGCGGAGTTGCTTATTGTAACGCTCTGTTCGTTAATTGTGTCGATAATCTTTTGCGATATACTCTATAAGGTGGTCGATGTCGATGCCTATTTGGTGCTATCCAAAGTGCAGATTATACAACATTTGTTGCACTATTCGCTTTTGTTGTTAGCTTTGTTTATGGTGGTTTCGGTTATATCTGTGTTTATGGTAAACAAGGTTAGGAATTCCAAACACCGAGTGAAGAATGTAACCTTGGCGGTGCAATTCTTTATAACACTGCTCTTTCTGGCAACCTCCTTAATCTTTAATTCAGTTCGAGCAGACAGAATTAACTCGGTTGCCCCCTATATATCTGAAACTCAAATGAAACAAATCTTAGTGATGCGAGCCCCGGCTCCATACGAAAAATTCAGTATGTTCAAGAGCGATATTGAATCCATGCCGCAGTATAGTGTAGCATGGCGTGACACCAGATATGGAATGTTCGAAGAGAGGTTACTTTCAAAATATCTTGTAAATGTAGATTATTTGAAGATGCTTAATCTACCCGGATCGGAAAATTTGAATGAGGGAGACAAATTCTGCTACATTACCAAAGATATGGAGAGTGCTGTTGATGAGAATGGCAATATAATGCTTGACAATGAGGTTTTCACAGTTACCCATGTAATTGGTGGTAATTCTCCGAGAGAGAGTGTTGTTTATCTTCCCTCGAATGGATGGGAACCCAATCGTTGTGAACTGTTTATAAAGATAAATGATGAATACTCATTTAAGGATGGGTATGAAAGAGTCTGTGAGCAGATTAATAAATACTATGTAATGAATAATTCAATGATTGCGACTTTTTATTTGCAGACGGTAGGTGGCGATGTCTCAATCTTTATGACAATAGCCTTTTGTGCAATGGTAATCTCGCTTCTGATAACCGTTTCCGGAATAGTAGGAACTATAACCCTTGATACCGACCGTAGAAAGAAGGAGGTGGCTATCCGCAAAATTAATGGTGCCGGATTCAAGCAGATCTATTGGCTCTTTGCCAAACTCTATTTCAAGATATATGTAATAGTTGCTCTATTGGTTACGTTGATAATATTTTATGTAAACAATTTGCAACTGCTTGGCCAATTCATTACAGTCTCTTTATTAGAGTGGATTGCTGTTTATCTGTTTGCTGCACTCGTGATATTTATATCAATATGTTCTAAAATATACCAAGTGGCACGAATAAATCCATCTGCTCTGCTTAGAGCAGAGTAAAAATGTATAAACAATAAAAAATATAGATATGATTAAGGTTGAGAAATTAAGAAAAATCTTCAAGACTGAAGAGGTTGAGACTTGGGCACTAAACAATGTGTCAATTCAAATTAAACAAGGAGAATTTGTTGCAATCATGGGACCGTCGGGTTGTGGAAAGTCAACGCTGTTGAGCATATTGGGCCTATTGGATAACCCCACCGAGGGAAACTACTTTCTTGATGGAGTCAATGTTGCTTCATTTAATGAGTCGCAGAGAAATTCATTGAGAAAGGGAAAGATAGGCTTTGTATTCCAGAGCTTCAATCTTATTGATGAGTTGAATGTTTATGAAAACATAGAGTTGCCTTTGCTCTATATGGGAATAGGCTCGTCAGAGCGTAAACGTAAAGTGAACGAGGCTATGGAGCGTATGGGAATCTCGCATAGAAGCAAGCATTTCCCTAATCAGCTTTCAGGAGGTCAGCAGCAGCGTGTTGCAATTGCTCGTGCAATTGTGGTGAACCCTAAGTTGATTCTTGCCGATGAGCCGACAGGAAATCTGGACTCAAAAAATGGAAAAGAGGTTATGACTCTTCTCGGCGAGTTGCATAAGAGCGGAACAACAATCGTTATGGTTACCCACTCTCAGCACGATGCAAGCTATGCTGACCGTGTAATTAACCTGTTTGATGGAGAGGTTGTCACCGAGGTAACAATGTAACAAAAATTACTTGATAGCAAAAATCCCTTGTAGCTGTCAAAAACTTCAGTTACAAGGGATTTTTTGGTGCCCAGAACAGGACTCGAACCTGCACAGCCGTAAGGCCACTACCACCTCAAAGTAGCGTGTATACCAATTTCACCACCTGGGCATTATCAGATAAAAAATGTACCCGAAATAGGACTCGAACCTACACAGCCGTAAAGCCACTAGAACCTGAAACTAGCGTGTCTACCAATTCCACCACTCGGGCATTATTCAAAAAATAGTTTTGAATGTTATAATTCAAAACTATCCAACTCAGTTGTCCCACCAGGACTCGAACCTGGACAAACAGAACCAAAACCTGTTGTGCTGCCATTACACCATAGGACAAAGCCATCTTTTCCTTAAAAGACGGTGCAAAGGTATATAAAAAATGTTATATTGCAAATTATATTCGGAAATTTCGCATAAAATATGTACTTTCGTGGCTTGAAATAAAACAGAACTTATTTGCTCTGAAATATATAGAATATGAATTATAAGATAGCAAACAGATTAACCGGAGCAGTGGCATTTTTGATAGCTGCTGTAACCTACATTTTGACCGCAGAGCCTACGACAAGTTTGTGGGATTGTGGTGAGTTTATAACTACCTCAGTGGGATTACAGGTGGGACACCCCCCCGGAGCTCCGCTCTTTATGATTATCTCGCGTCTGTTTGCAATCTTTGCGCCCTCGCCCGATAAGCAAGCTTTGATGATTAACTACATGTCGGGAATGTGTTCGGCTGCTACCGTTCTGTTTCTGTGCTGGACAATTACATTCTTTGCGAAGCGTTTGTTGGTTAAGCGTGGAGAGGAGCCTGCAGGAGCCAAGAAGTGGGCAATATTGTTGTCCGGTTTTGTTGGTTCTGTAGCGTATGCCTTTACTGATACGTTCTGGTTTTCGGCTGTTGAGGGTGAGGTGTATGCAATGTCATCGCTCTTTACCGCAGTTGTCTTCTGGGCAATTCTGAAGTGGGATGAGTGTGCCGATGAGCCACATTCAAACCGCTGGTTGGTGTTTATCATGTTCCTGATGGGCTTGTCTGTAGGAGTTCACCTTTTGAACTTGTTGGCAATCCCTGCAATTGTATTCCTGTACTACTTCAGAAAATATTCTGTAAGTCGTAAGGGAATTATCTGGGCCTCAATAGCAGCAGTTGTGATATTGGGATTTGTGAACTTTATCCTTATTCCATACGTTATCAAGATTGCATGTTGGTTTGAGTTGGCCTTTGTAAATGGAATGGGCTTGCCATTTAACACCGGAGTTGTGATATATGTCCTTGCAATTGCTGCGGGATTGTTCTATGGAATTCGTTATTCTGTGCAGAAGTGTAAACCAATGCTTAATCTGGCTTTGACCTGTTTGATGGTATTCTTTATTGGTTACTCTTCATATGCAATGGTGGTTATCCGTTCTGTTAGTAACCCTCCAATTGACGAGAATAGTCCCGACAATGTCTTCGATTTGTTGGCATATATCAACCGAGAGCAGTACGGCGACTCGCCGCTTATTTATGGCCAGTACTATAATGCTCCGTTGGTTGAGACAAAACAGGGTGATCCAATCTATTTCCAGGATAAGGAGAAGGGTATGTATGTGTTGGTGGATCACAAGCAGAAGTATGTTTATGACAAACGTTTCTGTACACTCTTCCCAAGAATGCACAGCAGCACTCGTTCATATTTCCCATCGCTTTACGAGAGTTGGGGAGGAAAACCAAGTGGAAGAACATATAATGTTGATGGACGCAGAGTAACAGCTCCAAGCATGAAGAATAATCTGCAATACTTCTTCAGCTATCAGTTGAACCACATGTATTGGCGTTACTTTATGTGGAACTTTGCAGGTCGTCAGAACGATGAACAGGGTTATGGTGATGTTGCCGATGGAAACTGGATTTCAGGTATAAAATTCCTTGATGAGATTCGTTTGGGAGATCAGGATTATCTTCCGGACAGAACCAAGGAGTCTCCGGCTCACAACAAATACTATCTGTTGCCATTCCTATTGGGATTGGTAGGTTTGGCATATCAATGTAGTAAAGGAAAGCAGGGGAAGCAAGATTTCTCTATTGTTATGATTCTGTTCTTCATGACAGGAATAGCAATTATTCTGTTCCTGAATCAATCGCCGTTGGAGCCTCGCGAGCGTGACTATGCATACGCAGGTTCATTCTACGCTTTTGCAATATGGATAGGATTGGGAGTTACTGCGCTATATGATTGGATAGGCCAAAAACTTAAGGCTTCCGATAAGGTTTGGGTTCCGGTTGCTGTTGGAACATTGTGTTTTGTTGCAGTTCCATTGAATCTGGCTGCCGAAAACTGGGATGACCACGATAGAAGCGGACGCTACGCAACATTGGCATATGCAACCAACTATCTTGAGTCATGTGCTCCTAATGCAATTCTCTTTACATACGGAGATAATGATACCTTCCCATTGTGGTATGCACAAGAGGTCGAGGGAATTCGCCGTGATGTAAGAATTGTCAATTTGAGCCTGCTTTCGGGAGATTGGTACATTGACCAAATGAAGCGTAAGGCATACGAGACCCCGGGAGTTCCAATCTCATTTGCTGATAATCAGTACCATGGAGGAAAACGTGATATTGTATTGGTTGCTCCGGGTCAGAATCAAAATAATGGAACTGTATCATTGGCAAATGCCCTTCTTTGTGTAAAGGATGATCGCAATAAGGTTGGCGATTATAACTACATTCCAAGTAAGAAGCTATCGTTGCCTGTAAACAAGCAAGCTGTTATGGCAAATGGATTGGTAAATCCAGATATGGCAGACAGTTTGGTAGATAACCTTGAGTTTACATTGGGAGGCAACTACTTGACCAAGTCGCAACTTATGGTATTGGATATTTTGAATACCAACAATTGGGAGCGTCCAATCTACTTCGGAATAGGAATGGGCGAGGACAACTACATGGGTCTTCAGAAATACTTCCAGCTTGACGGTGCTGCATATCGTTTGGTTCCAATAGAGACAGAGGTTGAGTCGGGAACTTTAGGCCGCATTGAAACCGAGGTACTTTATGATAACTTGATGAACAAGTACAAGTGGGGCAATATCAATAATCCTGAGGTCTATATAGATCACTTCCATCGTTCAACAATTTCGGTAATGGATTTCCGTAATACCTTTATGCGCCTGGCATTGGAGTTGTATAATCAGGGAGATACAGAGCGAGCAATTAAGGTTCTTGACAAGGCGATGGAGGAGTTGCCACTATCACAGGTTCCATTTGAGGCATACAGCCCGCTACTTAACTATGTGGCAATGTACTATGAGTTCGGTGAGCAGGAGAAGGCAGATAAGTTGGCTCTTGATATCCTTGATGATCAATTGCAACAGTTCCGTTATACAACAATCTTGAGCGAGTCGGGACGAGCTGATGCTACAATTAACAGAAACTCTCGCCTGGCTACCGAGAATGTCAAGTATATCATTGAGATGATGAAGATGTTTGGCCGTGAGGAGATGGCTAATCAGAAACTAATGGAGTATAGTAATTTCTAAGAATATGATTACTATTGAGCAGTTAAAGGATTTACAAAATCGTGCAGATGCGCTGAACAGATATCTGGATATCGAGAATAAGCAGATTGAGCTTCACGAGGTGGAGTTGCGTACACAGGATCCCGCCTTTTGGGAGAATCAGAAAGAGGCTGAAAAGGTAATGAAACAACTCCGTGAGATTCGCTCATGGGTAGAGGGGTATAAGTCTGTACGCTCGTCTCTTGAAGATTTGGAGGTGCTTTTTGATTTTGCCAAGATGGGCGAGGCCTCTGAGGATGAGGTCGATGCCTCATACTCTGTACTATTAGAGGAGTTCGAGAAGATAGAGTTAAAGAATATGCTTCGTCAAGAGGCAGATTCTATGGATTGTGTTTTGAAAATCAATTCTGGAGCGGGAGGAACAGAGAGTCAGGACTGGGCGTCAATGCTTATGCGTATGTATATGCGTTGGGCTGAGAAGAGTGGATACAAAATGACTATCAGTAACCTTCAAGAGGGCGATGAGGCAGGAATCAAGACAGTAACAATGCAGATTGAGGGCGATAGCGCATACGGATACCTGAAGAGTGAGAATGGAGTTCATCGCTTGGTGCGTGTATCTCCATATAACGCTCAGGGTAAGCGAATGACCTCGTTCGCATCAGTATTCGTAACACCTCTTGTCGATGACTCGATAGAGGTGGTTGTAAATCCTTCATTGATAACATGGGATTTGTTCCGTTCTGGAGGAGCCGGAGGTCAGAATGTAAATAAGGTTGAGACCGGAGTGCGTTTGCGCTATCAATACACCGACCCATATACTGGAGAGCAGGAGGAGATTCTTATCGAAAACACCGAGACTCGTTCTCAGCAAGATAACCGTGAGAATGCTTTGCGTTTGTTGCGTTCACAACTTTACGACCGTGAGCTTCAACATCGTATGGAGGCGCAGGCAAAGCTTGAGGCAGGTAAGAAAAAAATTGAGTGGGGTTCACAGATACGCAGTTACGTGTTCGATGACCGTCGTGTAAAGGATCATAGAACTAACTACCAAACCTCAGATGTCAACGGAGTAATGGATGGCGATTTGGATGGTTTCATCAAGGCTTACTTAATGGAGTTCGGCGGCGCTGAAAGTTAAGATAAAGTAGTTATAATTATCAATAAGCAACTATACTAATCCCTCCCGATGATCTTCATTGAAAAGAGAGTCGGGAGGGATTATTATTTATAGGGTGTTGGGCTGACAGCTGTTAGCTTCTTAGCTTGCCGACAGAGTAGTGGGCAAGGCGAGCCTCGGCATATTGTTTTGTAATGTTGTATTTTTTCTTCTTTGTAGATGGCAACTCGAACATCAAGTCATTCATAATTACTTCGCAAATAGAGCGCAAACCACGAGCTCCAAGGTTATACTCGACAGCCTTGTCAACAATAAAATCGAATACCTCGGGTTCGAATGTAAGCTCAATGCCATCCATCTCAAAGAGCTTTATGAACTGGCGAATAATGGCATTCTTTGGTTCGGTAAGAATGTTTCTCAGGGTATCGCGACTAAGTGGCTCCAGATATGTGAGCACCGGCAAACGACCAATAATTTCGGGAATCAAACCGAAACTCTTTAAGTCTTGTGGTGCAATATATTGTAGCAGATTATTGCGGTCAATCTTCTCTACTTCACGAATTGCAGTAAAACCTACAACCTGTGAATTCATGCGTGCTGCAATCTTCTTCTCAATGCCATCGAAAGCTCCTCCGCAGATGAACAGAATGTTTTTGGTGTCAACAGCAATCATCTTTTGGTCTGGGTGCTTTCTACCTCCCTGAGGTGGAACATTTACAATCGAGCCCTCCAAAAGTTTCAACAAGCCCTGTTGTACGCCCTCGCCACTAACATCGCGAGTGATAGATGGGTTGTCGCCTTTACGGGCAATCTTGTCAATCTCGTCAATAAAGACAATTCCTCGCTCGGCAGCCTTGACGTCGTAGTCAGAGGCCTGAAGCAGGCGTGTAAGGATTGACTCAATGTCCTCGCCCACATATCCTGCCTCGGTAAGAACTGTCGCATCGACAATGGCGAATGGAACGTTAAGCATTTTGGCAATAGTCTTCGCCAAAAGTGTCTTTCCTGTTCCGGTGCGACCAACCATGATGATATTCGATTTTTCAATCTCAACATCGTTGTCGCCCTTCTCCTGTTTGATACGTTTGTAGTGGTTATATACAGCCACGGCAAGGTGCTTTTTGGCCTCGTCCTGACCAACTGCATATTGGTCCAGAAACTCCTTTATCTCAATAGGTTTCTTAATCTGAAGCTCCTTTGTTGCCTTTTGCTCCTCCTGCGCGAAAGCCTCTTTGGTTATAGAGTGGGCCTGCTCTGCACACTGGTCGCAAATAAAGCCGTTTATGCCTCCAATTAATAGCGCTACATCTTTGCGAGAGCGTCCGCAAAACGAGCATTTATCTGTCATCTTCATAGTTGCCTGTTTTATAAAATAATTCCGCTCTCGGTTGTGTCGCTTTCTGCCTTTTTGTTTTCGCGAGTCAGAATGTTGTCAATCATTCCGTATGCTTTTGCCTCTGCCGATGTCATCCAGTAGTCGCGGTCAGAGTCCTTTTCAATCTGTTTGTAGCTCTTGCCTGTGTGTTCGGAGAGGATTGTGTATAGCTCCTTTTTCAATTTGCCAATCTCGCGGGCTGTTATCTCAATGTCCGAGGCTTGTCCTTGTGCACCTCCAAGAGGCTGGTGAATCATTGTGCGAGAGTGCTTTAATGCATAGCGCTTATCTTTTGCGCCGGCTGCCAAAAGTACGGCTCCCATCGATGCTGCCATTCCGGTGCAGATGGTTGATACATCGCAACTTATATATTGCATTGTGTCGTAAATACCCAAGCCTGCATATACAGAACCTCCGGGAGTGTTCAAATATATTTGAATATCTCTTCCAGGATCTGCTGTCTGAAGGAAGAGTAATTGGGCCATCATGATGTTTGCAACAGTATCATCGATAGGGACTCCCAAAAATATGATTCTATCCATCATCAAGCGTGAGAATACATCCATGCTTGCTACATTCAAATTGCGCTCCTCAATAATAGTCGGCGAAATGTAATTATCGGTTATAGATTGGTATCTGTGTAGATTTAAACTGCTTATGCCCATCTGTTTTTGAGCAAAGAGTTTGAACTCATCATTCATCTTCATACTCATTTTATTTAAATTTCCGCTTACAAAGGTACGAAAAATGGCATATCTACGATACTGATTAATTTTTTTTATTATTTTTGTGCTTTCAAATGGAATTGCGACTATGAATTTGTTAATGAATAACAATAATATTATCTCAACTTCGGTCATGTCTGGCCGAACTATGTGTCGCACTATGATGACCCTTCGGGGGTAGGAGTAGTTTAGGCGAGTCTATGTGATTTGCGCTTGTGGATGCAAGCATTTTTCGAGAGTTAAAATCAAAGAGTTTATTTAAAATCGAATATAAACCATAGGTGTGGTTTGCGATTACAATATATAGAAAATTATGAAGGTATTAAAGTTTGGAGGAACCTCGGTTGGTTCTATAGATAGCATACTTAAAGTAAAACAGATTGTTGAGAGTGAGAAGGAGCCGGTTATTGTGGTGGTCTCTGCATTGGGAGGTATAACCGATCAATTGATTAAGGTCTCTAATATGGCCGTTGCAGGTGGCGATGACTATTTGACACTCCTTGGTGATATTATCTGTCGTCATGAGACAATGGTTAAGGCTGTTATCCCTGCCGGTGAGCAGCAGACCAGAGTGTGGAAGCAGGTTAAGTCATTACTTGATGAGCTGTCAAATATCTTGCGCGGTGTATCGTTGTTGCAGGATTTGTCTCCAAAGACTACCGACATTATTTTGAGCTATGGCGAGAGAATCTCCTCAATAATAGTTGCCGAGTTGATAAATGCAAAGCATTACGATGCACGCAACTTTATCAAGACCGAGGTTAAGCATAATAAGCGAGGCCTCGCCAAAAAGCTTACAGAGCAACTTGTTTGCGAGACGTTCCGAGGTGCTCCTGAGCGCTGTTTGGTTCCCGGATTTATCTCAACCGATAAGGAGAGCGGAGTGATTACCAACCTTGGTCGTGGTGGTTCCGACTACACTGCATCGGTGATTGCTGCAGCTCTTGAGGCATCGGCTTTGGAGATTTGGACCGACGTTGACGGATTTATGACAGCCGATCCGAAGGTTATTCAGGATGCCTATACGATTGACCAGTTGAGCTATGCCGAGGCTACAGAGTTGTGTAATTTTGGAGCTAAGGTTATCTACCCTCCGACTATCTACCCAGTGTGTTTGAAAAATATCCCTATCTGGGTAAAGAATACATTTAATCCTGAGGCACGTGGAACTGTTATCAACAAGGAGAGCCACGGTGAGTCAACTCAGTTGATTAAGGGAATTTCATCGATTAATGATACCAGTCTTATTACCGTTCAGGGATTGGGAATGGTTGGCGTTGTAGGTGTGAACTATCGAATTTTCAAGGCGTTGACTGAACAGGGAATCAGTGTGTTTATGGTGTCGCAGGCATCGTCGGAGAACAGTACAAGTATCGGTGTGAAGAATTCTGATGCAGAGGCAGCTTGTGAGGTGCTTGCCAATGAGTTCCATAAAGAGATTGAGCGAGGCGAGATTACTACAATTGCAGCCGAGAATAATCTGGCTACTATTGCTATTGTGGGCGAGCGCATGAAACACTCTCCCGGATTGGCCGGAAAGTTGTTCGGAGCTTTGGGAAGAAATGGTATCAGTATTATTGCTGTGGCTCAGGGAGCATCTGAGACCAATATCTCGTTTGTTGTTGAGTTGGCAGATTTGCGTAAATCATTGAATGTAATTCATGATGCATTCTTTCTCTCTGAGTATCAGGAGATGAATCTCTTCATTTGTGGAATTGGCACTGTAGGAGGAAGTTTGATTAAGCAGATTGCTCATCAGCAGGAGGTGTTGAAGAAGCAGTTCCGTTTGAAGCTGAATGTTGTGGGAATCATGAATGGTCACTACGTGATGTTCGACAGAAACGGTTTGGAGCTGGAGGGTTACAAGGAGCGACTAATCACTCAGGGTAAGCCAAGCTCTTTGCAGTTGATTCACGATGAGATTATCGGAATGAATATTTTCAACTCGGTATTTGTTGATTGTACTGCAAATGAGCATGTCTCAATGTTGTATAAGGATTTCTTGAGCAATAATATTTCGGTTGTTACCGCCAATAAGATTGCAGCTTCGGGCAACTATGATAAGTATATGGAGTTGAAGTCTATTGCACGTCAGCGTGGTGTTAAGTTCCTATTCGAGACCAATGTGGGTGCAGGACTTCCAATCATCAATACTATCAACTCGTTGAAGTCGAGTGGCGATAAGATTCTTAAGTTGGAGGCGGTTTTGTCTGGAACGTTGAACTTTATATTCAATACAATCAGTGAAACAATTCCATTCAGCCAGACAGTGAAGATGGCTAAGGAGCAGGGTTATGCCGAGCCGGATCCACGTATTGATTTGTGTGGAAAGGATGTGATGCGTAAGCTTGTTATTTTGAGCCGTGAGGCAGGCTATACAATGGATATCGATGATATTGAGAAGCATCTGTTCCTGCCTGACTCATTCTTCGAGGGAACTCTTGATGAGTTCTGGCAGAATCTGCCATCGCTCGATGCAGATTTTGAGGCAAAGCGCAAGGTGTTGGCAGAGAAGGGAATGTGCTGGCGTTTTGTGGCTAAACTAGAGGATGGAAAGGGTAGCGTAAGCCTTCAGGAGATTCCTGAGCACCACCCATTCTATGATTTGGAGGGAAGTAACAATATCATCTTGATAACTACCGAACGTTATAAGGAGTACCCAATGTTGATTCAGGGTTATGGTGCAGGAGCCGAAGTTACTGCTGCCGGAGTATTTGCTGATATTATCAGTATTGCCAACGTTCGATAGTGTTATGAAAACCATAGTAATTTTGGGCGATGGCATGGCCGATAGGTCATGCCCGTCCCTGCATAATAAAACTTTGCTTCAATATGCCAATACTCCCAATATGGATAGGTTGGCGGAGTTGGGCAGAAGCGGTGAGCTGATAACCGTAGAGGAGGGCTTTCACCCCGGAAGCGAGGTTGCGAATATGTCTGTTCTTGGATATGATTTACCTATGGTCTATGAGGGGCGAGGAGTGCTTGAAGCTGCAAGTATCGGTGTAGATTTAAAACCCGGTCAGATGGCAATGCGCTGCAATCTGGTCTCGATTGATGGCGAGATTCTGAAAAACCACTCTGCGGGCCATATTACAACTGCCGATGCCGACATATTGATAAAATATCTGGAGGAGAAGTTAGGGGGTAATGGAGTTCATCTCTATACAGGGGTCTCATATCGCCACCTATTGGTAGTTGATAATGCAGATAAACGTATTGAGTGCGTTCCTCCTCACGATGTTCCTTTGCAACCGTGGAGACCGCTTTTGGTTAAGGCATTGGTTCCTGAGGCTCAGCCTACTGCTGATTTGCTCAATGGATTGATATTCAAATCACAGGAGTTGTTAAGTGAGCATCCTTTGAATATTGCGAGAGCTGCAGCAGGAGGAGATATGGCCAACTCGATATGGCCTTGGTCGCCCGGTTATAGACCAAAGATGGAGCCTCTTTCGGCCAGATTTCCGCAAATTAAGAGTGGAGCGGTAATCACCGCAGTAGATTTGATACGTGGGATTGGCAAATATGCGGGCTTGCAGGTGATTGATGTTGAGGGTGCAACCGGATTGTATGATACCAATTACGAGAATAAAGTAAAGGCTGCGCTTGAAGCGTTGAGGTGTAACGATTTTGTCTATCTCCACATTGAGGCGAGCGACGAGGCGGGACACGAGGGCGATATTGATTTGAAGCTAAGAACAATAGAGGATTTGGATTCCAGGGTAGTGGGGCCGATTATGAATCAGGTTATGAGTTGGGACGAGCCTGTGGCAATAGCGGTATTGCCTGACCATCCAACACCATGCGATATCAGAACCCATACTGCCGATGCAGTCCCATTTGTGATATATAAACCGGGTGTTGACCCCGATACCGTAACCCAATACAACGAGATTGCTGCTAAGCAGGGAGCATACGGAGTGTTACGTAAGGATCAATTTATTAATGAGTTAATGTTATGAACTACTATAGTACAAACCATAATGCTGCGATAGCCACTCTTGAGGAGGCTGTTGTTCGAGGCCTCGCTCCCGATAGGGGATTGTATATGCCTGAGCAGATTAAGCAGTTACCAAAAGAGTTTTTCGATGAGTTACCTGAACTCTCATTTCAGGAGCTTTCATATAGAGTTGCCGATGCCTTTTTTGGCGAGGATATTCCTGCCGAGACCTTGAAGCAGATTGTTTACGATACTCTGAGTTTTGATGCTCCGGTAGTTAATGTAAATGGGGCAATCAACACTCTTGAGCTTTTCCATGGCCCTACACTTGCATTCAAGGATGTTGGAGCTCGCTTTATGGCGCGAATGTTGGGCTACTTCATTAAGCGCGAGGGTAAAGAGCAGGTGAATGTATTGGTAGCAACATCGGGTGATACCGGAAGTGCTGTGGCAAATGGCTTTTTGGGAGTTGATGGAATCCATGTATATGTCTTGTATCCAAAGGGTAAGGTGAGCGAGATTCAGGAGAAGCAGTTTACAACTCTTGGTAAGAATATCACTGCAATCGAGGTTGATGGAGTGTTTGATGATTGTCAGGCATTGGTCAAGAGTGCATTCATGGATAAGGAGTTGAACGAGAAGCATGTGCTTACATCGGCAAACTCGATTAATGTGGCCCGTTTTATGCCTCAGGCCTTCTACTACTTCTATGCCTACGGACAGTTGCGTAAGGCCGGTTGCACCAATGATATTGTGGCTTGTGTTCCAAGCGGAAACTTCGGAAATATTACAGCAGGTTTGATAGCTAAACGTATGGGCTTGCCTATCAAACGTTTTGTTGCTGCAAACAATAGAAACGATGTCTTCTATAACTACATAAAGAGCGGAGTATATACACCAATGGCATCAATTCAGACCATTGCCAATGCTATGGATGTGGGTGCTCCAAGTAACTTTGCCCGAATATTGGATATGTATGGAGAGTCGCACTCGGAGATTTGCAAAGAGATGAGTGCATATACATATAGTGATGATGAGATTCGTTCTGCAATAAAAAGGGTAAACTCAGAGTGTGGTTATCTGCTTGATCCTCATGGAGCTTGTGGCTATATGGCTTTGGAGCAGGATTTGAAGGAGGGCGAGACTGGTTTCTTCCTCGAGACAGCCCATCCGGCAAAGTTTAAAGATGTTGTAGAGGGGGTAATCGGAACAAATATTGAGATTCCTGCAAAGTTGGCTGCCTTTATGGCCGGTGAGAAGCAGAGTATTCCAATGAGCAGAGAGTTTGCAGATTTTAAGGCATTTCTTATGAAGTAGAAACAATAACAACAAATGATATGAGAAGAGTTTTGACAATCTTGGTTGCAATTTTTGCTACTGTTCAGGTGGCAGTTGCGCAGTACCCCATTGAGAGTAATCAGGCGGTGGTTCCTTTGAAGGCTTTGTCTTTCGATTATGATGAGGTGCGTCTGTTGGATGGCCCATTCAAGAGTGCAATGGAGGTGAATCAGCAGTGGTTGAAAAATGCCGATGAGAAACGTTTTTTGCACAACTTCCGTGTAACTGCAGGTTTAAAGACCGATGCAACTGCATTCGAGGGGTGGGAGGCTTTGGATATTGAGTTGCGAGGCCACACTTTGGGACACCTTCTCTCTGCATACGCACTTATGTATGCCACAACCGGCGATGAGTTCTATAAGGAGAAGAGTGCACGTTTTGTAGCAGGATTGGCTGAGTGTCAGGAGGCTCTTGGTACATCTGGCTATTTGAGCGCATTCCCCGAGAAACTTATCGACAGAGCTATCGAGGGTAAACAGGTTTGGGCACCATGGTACACTCTTCACAAGATATATCAGGGTATGCTGGATCAATATCTTATCTGTGGCAATGAGCAGGCTTTTGAGGTGTTGAAAAAGATGTGCGATTGGGCATACGCCAAGTTGAGCCCCCTTACCAAAGAGGAGTTGAACAGAATGTTGTTGAACGAGTTTGGCGGAATGGAGGAGACTATGTACAACGTATATGCAGTTACAGGTGATACCCGCCACAAAGATTTGGCATATATGTTCCGTGATTATAAGATTTTCGACCCTCTTACACGTCGCGAGGATAAGTTGGGAGGAAACCATGCCAATACTCAGATTCCAAAGGCAATCGGTGAGGCACGCGGTTATGAGGTTACCGGAGATACAAGCGAGCAGGGAGTGGCAAAATTCTTCTGGGAGACTGTTTTGAAAAACCACACCTATGTTACCGGTGGTAATAGTGATAGTGAGTATTTTGGCGAGGCAGGAAAGTTAAGTACCCGTCTTGGTCAGAACACTACCGAAACCTGTAATACGTACAATATGTTGAAATTGACCCGCCACATGTTTTTGTGGGAGGCCTCGCCCAAATATGCTGAGTATTATGAGCGAGCACTGTTTAACCATATCTTGTCATCGCAAGATCCGGTAACGGGTGGTGTTACCTATTTCCATACACTGCATCCGGGTAGTGCAAAGGATTTTAACCGTCCTTTCCACGATTTTACCTGTTGTTGCGGAACTGCATACGAGAGCCATTCAAAGTATGGCGAGGCTATCTACTATAAGAGTGCAGATGAGAAGGGTATCTATGTGAATCTCTTTATCGCTTCGGAGTTGAATTGGGAGGCGAAGGGCTTTGGATTGAAACAGGAGACAAATTTCCCGGATATCTCATCGACAAAGTTGACAGTGAAAGCGGAGCGACCAACAAACCTGACAATCTATATGCGTTATCCAAAGTGGGCAGTAGATGGAATTACAGTTAAGGTTAATGGTAAAAAGGTGGCTGTCAAGGGTAAGCCGGGAAGCTATGTTGCAATCAACAGAACCTGGAAGAGCGGTGATGTGATTGAGTCTATAATGCCAATGTCGCTTCATGCTGAGTATATGCCTGATAATAAGCAGATAGGTGCAATTCTATATGGCCCGATTGTTTTGGCTGCCGAGCTTGGTAAGGAGCAGATTGACGAGACTTTTGGAGTGCCTGTCTTTGTAAATGTACCTAAAAAACTTACCGATTGGGTTAAGCCTGTCGAGGGCAAATCAATGACCTTTAAGACCGTTGGTGTCGGTCGTCCGAACGAGGCTTTGTTGAGCCCGCTATTCAGAATTAACGATCAGCGTTATGCTGTATATTTTGACTTCTTCACCGAGAAGGATTGGACAAACAAGCAGGAGGAGTATAAACGTAAATTGGCTGAAGAGAAGGCAATTGCAGATAGAACTATCGATTGGATTGGAGTAGGAGAGTCGCAATCCGAGCGAGACCACAATGTTGAGAGTATGGTTAGTTATATCTATCAACAGGGTGGAAAGATGGGACGCGATGTTCGTATCGATGGTTATATCCGTTACGATGTTAAGGTTAACCCAAATGGTAAAAATGAGTTGATGTTGACCTATTGGGGAGGTGATACCGATGTTGATTACAGAATCTACATTGATGGTAAGGAGGCTCTTTATGTGAAGATGGTGGAGCTTGCTCCTGCTGGTCAGTTTGCGAACCACTTCTTTGAGTTGCCCGAGGAGTTGACTAAAGGTAAGGAGCGCGTTGAGTTACGTTTCGTTCCAATTACCCGCTCAGCACCAACTTATGGGATTAGAATTTTAAATAGGAAATAGGAATTCCTTATGATATAACTATGAAGTATCAGGAGAGAGTTGATAAGGCTGTAGCTCTTTTTAAGGAGGGTTACAACTGTTCGCAGGCGGTGTGTGCCGCTTTTGCAGATATTTATGGATTGACTTTTGAGCAGGCTTTGAAGGTCTCTGCATCGTTTGGAGGTGGAATTGGCCGAATGAGAATGGTTTGCGGAGCAGCAAGCGGAATGTTCCTTTTGGCAGGTTTGGAGTGTGGATCTGCAGATCCTAAGGATGCTGAAGCCAAAGGTGCAAATTACAAGGTAGTGCAACAGCTTGCAGCCGAGTTTGCCAAGCGCAATGGTTCATTGATTTGCGGAGAGTTGCTTGGTTTGGTAAAAAGAGGTGAGGGTTCAGACAATATAGCTGCGTGTGCAAATGCAACCAATGCGGTTTTGAATCCCAATCCCGAGGCAAGAACCGAGGAGTATTATAAGAAACGCCCCTGTTCGAAGATGGTTGAAGAGGGAGCAAGAATTTTTGCCGAGTATCTTGAAAGAGGATAGAGTTGTGTATGAGTAACTATTCTGACAAAGCGAAACAACTTGCCTCCGATATCCGTGGAGGTGATGTCAAGGCTTTTGAACTCTTTTACAGGATGGAGTTCAATAACCTTGTACACTTTGTCAATAGTTTTGTGCATAGTGTTGAGTTGGCTGAGGATTTGGCGCAAGAGACACTTTGTGCAGTCTGGGAGTGTCGCGACAGAATAGATAGCAATGGAAATTTACGAGCCTACACATACAGGATAGCGCGGAACAAAACATTGAATGTATTGAACTCTAAGGCTCTTTTTGCCGATTATTCACGTCGTTCAGAGTTGAATGACGATATTATGGCTCTCGAGGATACCTCGCTCAATAATTTAATAGAGTCACTTGAACTGGCCAAACTGATTGAGAATATATGGAGTAGTATTCCGGAGAGTGCGCGTGAGAGTTTTACATTAAGTCGTAATGAGGGGAAGAGCAACAAAGAGATTGCTAGAATACGAGGGTTGAGTACGAAGGCAATAGAGTACCATATTCATATTTCACTGAATCTTTTCAGGAAAATGCTTAAAGATTTCTTTATCCTTTTAGGGGTAATAGGCAATCTGTTGTATTATATATGATGGATAACTTGAATTTTGAAGAGCGAAATAGACGGGTCTTCGACTCTATGCCCAATACCCCCTATTTGGGAGAACTGCCACATCTCTCTAAAGGAGGTAGTGCGGTGTGGGGTGTTATTACCAAGGTAGCTGCTGTTTTGTCAATACCTTTGGCGCTCTATTTTTTCATCTCTTTGTTCACAGAGAGAGGAGAGGTTGTTACTGAAACGTCGCCTGAAATTTCAAATAGGATATATACGGTAGAGAATGGGGTAAAGGGTAAAGTTACTCTGCCCGATAGTACCGTTGTGTGGTTGAACTGTGGTACAACTTTGGCACTGAGTGATGATTTTCACATTCAACGCCAGGTAACTCTTTCAGGTGAGGCCTACTTCGATGTGACGGCAGACAAGAATAATCCATTCTATATAAATACTGGTCAGGGGATTACGGTAAAGGTAACCGGAACAGAGTTTAACTTATGCTGTTATGATTATCAGACAGACGTAAAACTTTGCCTATTGGAAGGCTCTGTTGAATTGCTTAGCGGTGATGAGACTATCTACCGAATGAGGGAGCATGAGGAGGTGTCGATTCTCAATCGCAACGTTGCGCCTACGAAGGCCGAGACTGAGTTTAGGACTGCATGGATGAAGGGCAGACTCATTTTTGATAACACACCGATGGATGAGGTGATTAAGCGTCTGGAAAGATGGTATGGGCTTAAGATTTTTGTAGAGAACAATAATGTATATAAATCATCGTTTACCGGTGATTTTCAATCCGAATCGATTATTCAGGTCATGGAACTGATGAAGATAACCTCGGCAGTCAATTACACAATTGACGGTAATGAGCTCCATATCTATTAATTATTCACTTTTCTCTTTAGGGTAAAAGCCATTTTTCTTGTATTATAGAAAAATGGTGCTAATGAAATATTTCCAGAAATTTAGATTAATACTCATAGCTCTTGCAATTCTGTGTTGCGGAGAGCTCTCTGCGCAGAGCAGAGGTATTTCGATCAATGCTCATAATATTGTATTGAGCGAGGTACTGAAGAGTATATCATCGCAGAGCGATTACAAGTTTGTCTATAACAACAATGTTGTTGATGTTAGTAAAAGAATTACTGCACAGATCGGTGATGCAGATATTGACTCTGTATTGAAGGCAGTTCTGTCGGGAACTGGTATCACCTATACCATCATTGATAAGCAGATTGCCCTCTCTATAGAGCCAGTGAGCGTAGGGGATAGGGCAGACACGCTTGAAGTTGGATCGCGAAGTGTTCATGGTCGGGTTTTTGATGGCAACGGGGAGGCATTGCCGGGAGTCACAATATTGATAAATGGAGCTGCAATAGGTGCAATTACCGATATTGATGGAACGTATGCGATTATTGTTCCTGATGACCCGGCGACTACACTACACTTTAACTATATGGGAATGAAACCTCAAATAAAGGCAATTGGCGATAGTGAGGAGTGTAATGTTGTACTTGAGATGGATGAAAAACATCTTGCTCAGGTTGTAGTTACCGGATATCAAACCATATCTCGTGAAAGGTCGGCAGGCTCTTTCTCAAAAGTAGATGGTGCCGATATTCAGGACAGAGGTAATGCGCACGGAGATATTCTAAAGGCATTGGAGGGTGCAGTACCCGGTTTAAGTGTGAATACAACAGCCGAGGGAACCTCATATTTGATTCGAGGAGTAACATCAATCAACTCTTCACAGGAACCTTTGTATATAGTTGATGGAGTAAAGATGTCGCGCAGCCAGGTGAGCCGGATGGTAAATCCCAACGATGTTGAGAATGTTACATTTCTGAAGGATGCAACGGCAGCTTCAATATGGGGAGCGCAGGCAGCTAACGGAGTTATTGTATTGACTACAAAGTCAGGCTCTTCACGTGGAGATCTGCACATTGAGTATAATGGCTCTTTCACCTTTAAGGGAATGCCCGATTATGGCTATATGGATATGATGTCGAGTGCCGATTTTATAAAGGTAGCACAAGAGGTATTTGATCCAGATACATATAGATGGAAAGATATAAATAATACAACATTCGGAAGTTCGACGAGTTTTCCTGTAATCTATCCTCACGAGGATGCAATGTACCGTTTCTATAACGGCGAGATTTCGGCAACTGAGTGTAACGACATTCTGGACAGATTGAGCAGAAGTAATGGCAGGGAACAGTATGAGAAGTACTTTATGAGTAACTCCTACCTTACAAACCACTCCTTGTCATTCTCTGGAGGAAGTGATAACAATAACTACTACTTGTCACTGGAGTATCAGCGAGAACAAGGCTCTTCGCAGAATATAGCCGATGAGTATAAGGTATATATGCGTGATATTCTTAATGTTACCAAGTGGCTGAAACTTGATTTGTCGCTTAATGCCTTTTATGCAAAGCAGACAAGTCATTTATCATCAAGTGATGAGTATGGAGGAAACCATTTAACTTCACTGCCATATGCCACTTTCTTTGATGAGAATGGGAACGAACTTTCGCACACCGGATATTTGATGAATTGTGATTTACAACGTGAAGTTGAGGCGGTTACGGGTTTCAGTCTGAATTATATGCCGGTATCTGATTGGCGTAAATCAATGGATAAGAGAAATACATATAGTGTCAGAGCAAATGCGGGTTTGACAATAGATATTTTCGATGGTCTTTCGTATGAAGGAAGATTTCAATATATGATTGATAATTCTAAAAGTGAGCAGTTCTATCCCGGCGAAACATATAAGGTCAGACTCGACCGAGCATTTGCGACAGATAAAAACGGAGTGCAATATCTGCCATCATCGGGAGGTTACTTCACTATGGGGAATAGTTATGGTACAGCCTATACTGTGCGTAATCAACTGAGTTTTGACAAGGGTATAGAGAAGAATCAGACCCATCATGTTACAGCTCTTGCCGGTTTTGAGTTGAATAGCAATAAGAACTCTTCAAATGCATCTTTCCTGCGAGGTTATGATATGCAGACTATGCAACATATCTCGTACGATGACTATAACTTATCCCAAACAGGAGTAAGGGATCCATTGCTGCCTATGATTGCTGCTGCGACAACCAATCAGTTTGAACCTAATGATTATGAGCAGGGCGAGAGCGAGTATCGCTTTGTTTCGCTGTATGCCAATGGAGCCTATACATTAAATGACAAATATTCAGTAAATGCCAGTATAAGAGTAGATCAGTCAAATCTTTTCGGTAGTGATCCAAGCGTGCAGTTTAAGCCGATCTGGTCGGTTGGAGCAATCTGGAATATGGCTCGTGAGAAGTTTATGGTATCGAAAGAGAAGATTGATCGTCTCAATCTGCGTTTGAGCTATGGTTTTGCAGGAAACTCTCCAAGACCGGGAGAGGGAGGCCCGTACGATATTCTGACGTCACTCTCTGATCCACGGTACAATGAGTTTGGATTGGGATATGTGGTAACAACTCCAGCTAATGATAAACTTACCTGGGAGAAGACTCGCACTTGGAATTTGGGAGTTGATTTTTCTCTCTTTGGGAACAGATTCGGAGGTTCGTTAGACCTTTATGACAAACATACTACCAATCTTCTGGCGCAAACTCCGGTTGATCCAACAACTGGATTTACAACAGTATTGTCAAACGTAGGAACATTGAATAACCGTGGTATTGAGTTATCACTGAATAGTTTGAATATTGTGACTGATTCATTTACCTGGAATACTCTGTTCAATATTACATATAACCATAATAAACTGGTAAGTATGTATGTCTCACCTCCCGACACCCCGTCAAGTATGGTTGGATATGAGTATTGGGAGGATTATCCTTACGGAACTATTTTCGGATATCGATGGGCAGGTCTTGATCCCGCAGATGGAATGCCCCGTGTTTATGATTCTCAGATGAATGCGGTCAGAAGTATCACGGATATAGATAATACTTCTGCAGTACCATATTTGGGAACAACAGTCCCTCCTCTTTTTGGTTCGTTTAGCAATATATTGAAATATAAAGGGTTGGAGTTGTCGTTTATGTTTATCTTTAATGCAGGTCATAAGCTTAGAAACGACATTAATACCCAATACACATATCGTTTGACAGGGGAGTTGCATAACGACTTTGCAAAACGTTGGAAGCGCCCGGGCGATGAACTGAAGACCGATGTCCCTGCATACTTTAAGCTGGATAATACCTCAATAAATGAATCGGACGTACTTAGTCTGTATAAGTATGCGGATATAAATGTGTTGAATGCCTCGTATATTAAGTTGCGCGACATCGCCCTCACTTATCATTTCCCTGAGAGTATTACCTCTGCGATACGGGCCGAGAACATGAGCGTACGAGTTCAAGCATCGAATCTTTGTATGATTGCATTGAATGGCGAGGGTATCGATCCGGAAGCTTTCTATCTCTCAGGTGGTAGCCGCGGAGAGCGTTACAACCCCTATTTTACATTTGGTTTAAATATTGGATTCTAAGAGTATGAAGAGTATATTACATATCACACTTATAGCAGGAATATTGCTACTCGCCGGGTGCGAGGATTATCTTGATGTAAAGCCTCGTGGTTACGATGTGGCTGAAAAGGTTGCTCATTACGAAGGTTTGCTATATGGAACCGAGACTATTATGTTGAACGAAGTCTTTCCGTATATGTGTTTTGAGTGGGAAACCAATAGTGAAGCGTATGAGAATATCTATTCGTTGATGGGTGCTGACGTTACCAATGCCTACAAGTGGGAGGAGCATATTTTCCGTCCCGATGAGAATTGCGGAGAGTGGAATCACTTTGCAGGACTACTATATCCGATAAATGTTGTAGCAAATGGAGTGATGGATGCTATTGATGGAACTCCCGAGCAGAAGAGGGCGTTATATGCCGAGGCAAGAGTATTGCGAGCATATATGACATTTATGATGGCGCAGTTCTTTGGAGAGCCTTATAATGCTGCAAAGGCCGAGACCTCGCTCAGTGTTCCTATAATTACAAAAGCTGCAACAGTGGGTAATGACTTCACTCGTCGCACGATGAAGGAAGTGTATAATTTCGTTATTACTGAAATGACCCAGGCTATCCCGGATATTCCAATAAGAAAAGAGCACCATCTGAGAGCATTTTCTGTAACGGCGAATGCAATGTTGGGAAGAGTGTACTGGACTATGGGCGATTATGAGAATGCTGTTAAATCTCTTGGTACAGCAATGGAGCAGTTGTCATTGGCAGGGTGTGGATTGCTTGATTACAATGCAATGGAGGTAGAGGGTGAAATTGCCTATCCGGTTGATGATTTGTTGAATCCCGAGTTGGTTTACAATGTTGAGTCGATGTCAAATATATGGTCATCAATGTATCCTTCGTATTATGGATCGGTACTACTCTATTTAAAACGGGATCTATTGAAGAGTCATTACACAAAATCGGATCTACGTTTATGTTTTATCTCGGGGTTGGAATCGGGGGTAACTGCCTATAAGAAGTTTAACAATACCGATACCTACTACATAAATCTCTCAAAGTTTGTAGGGAATATTGGTATAACCGTTCCTGATTTATACCTAATGTATTGTGAGTCACTTGCACGAACCGGGGAGTATGATACAGCCCGTGCTCTATTGGAGGAGTTACGAAGAACCAGAATCTCGGGCGATGATTATACTGTTGATGCGGCAGATGGCGATGAACTTATCAAATTTATTGTTGCCGAAAGAGTGCGTGAGTTTGTAGGGTATGGTAATCTGTGGTTTGATATGCGTCGTTTATGGAGTGATCCTCTATTTGAGTTTATGAAAGAGTTTTATACCCATACCGACGGAGAGCAGATATACACTCTTTCCGAGGAGCGTCTAACTATGAATATACCGCCACAAATAACATCGTGGCATCCGGAATATTGATTGATAAAACCAAATTTAAATTAATGAGTTATGAGAAAATTTATCTCTTTGATGTGTTGTGCATTGGCAATGACCTTTGCCTTCACTGCGTGTAGCGATGATGACACCAAAGTTACACCTGAAATTTCTGCAAGACCGACAGCAGTTACATTCTCTGCCGATGGCGAGACGAAGAGCATTGCTGTTACAAGTAATGTAGCCTGGACCTATGTAAATGATGCAGAGTGGTTGACTATTACCAAGGGCGAGGGAGAGTTGACAATTGTTGCAGAGGCTAACACTGCACTTGAGCCACGTACTACAACAATCACTTTGAATGCTGACGAGGCAACCTGTACAATAGAGGTGACTCAGGAGAAGGGTTCTAAGTATCCTGGTTATACAGAGCTTCCAACACTCTATGCACTCTATTCAGGTACAATGTATCAGATGTTTATGCCTGATTGTGAGGGAGGTTCAGGAATTATCGAATTGACATCAGAGGATGAGAGAACATCTATCTCTATAGAGTACTTTACAACTCCATTTGGAACCGAGGAGGAGTTGGTAGTTGAAGAGGGAACTTACACTAAGGGTGATGCATACGAGGCATTCCCTGAGATGGCTCTACAGGGAACACCAATGACATATGTTTCAGGAGGTAGCTATGTATTGAGCGACGAAGAGGGTGATGAGGAGTTTGCAGGCGGAACAACTATTTCATTCACTACCGGCGATGTTACCGAGGATGTATATTGCGTTGACGGAACATTCTCAATCACAGCAAATGAGGATGGAACATACTTGATTAAGACCGACTTCAAGGATGCCGAAGGTAACGAGTACAAATACTACTACGAGGGAGAGTTTGTGTATGACACAGAGGGTGCTGTGTTCCCAAATGCTGAGGTTCAGGATCCTTCTGTTGTAGAGAGTGCAATGATAACTTACAATGGAGATAGCGGATTCGGAACAACCTCTATGACTCTGATGTTGACCTCTACTTCTGGTGCAACAACAAATATTACCTATTATATTCCGACTACAACTTTTGAGGCAATTACCGACTATACAGCGACAATGGTATCTCCGGAGGGTGACAATACCGGTGCTGTCAATACATTGGATAAAGGTTCTATGCTAGAGATGGAGGGATTTAGTTTCCCGATGGGTACATATATTATGTTCGGTTTTGGCGACTACTTTGTAGCAGATGGAGCTTCAACTGCTCTTATAGCAAAAGAAGAGGGTGCTGAAACCTATACCGTAATTGCTAACTTAAGCAATATAGATGAGGAGAATTATATCCTTATGGGTACAGGTTTGACTATAGAGATTATTGATGGAACTGCATACGATGATGAGGAGTGGTAATTTCATTCTTGTACTCTTCCTGTCGCTGCTATTCGCGTGCAGTGACGGGAAGACCCATTTTGAGGGAAAAATTTTAGGATACAATGGTGAGATTTGTGGATTCTTTTTTATGAATCCCGGAGGTGAGCCGTTTGAGATTCAATTCCCTGTAAATGAAGATGGAACTTTTGATGCAGAGTTGGACTTTGCCCAATCGGAGTACGATGCCCGCCTCTTTATCGACAAATTCATGTTCTGTACAAGTATTGAGAAGGGTACAAAACATGTTGCAGAGTTTGATATTCGTGAAGAGGGTGTAGAGACCAATTTCAAGTTTACCGGAAATATGGCTGAAGAGAATGCCTTTACTTGTGATTTCTGGAACAATTTCGGATTCCCATACTCATTCTTCGAGAAGGCAAACAATGTAGGCTCATTCGAGACATATAGTGGCTATATCAAGGGGTTGGCCGATGGTTATCGTAAAACTATGAGTGCAACCGGGAACAAGCCATTTATCAATTTCTATGAGGCAAAATTGGTTGAAAGGGAGTTGATATATAACTATTTGTATCCTTACCTCTATTTAAGGGATAATGGAGTTGTTCCGACCGATGCAGCTTATGATCAATTTATTGCCGAGAATAAGTTGGCAGAATATAGCGATGAGGAGTTTACCGCTATTATGAGTATGCTTATCTCTTGCGTTGCGACAATGGATGTAGATATGCTTCAAATGATGAAGATTGCCGAGAAGACAACAGCCAATGTTGATTGGAACAGTTATCTTATGACTTCATTGTTGATGAATAGATTAAAACTTATGGGGCCAAACGGTCTTGACGAGGCTTATAAGTACTACCGTTCTGTTGTAACCAATGAGAACTACTACAATCAGATTGCTGCCGATTACGAGGCTGCAAGCAAGTTGGCTATAGGTGCTCCAGCTCCGGAGATTGAGTTTGTTGATGCAAACGGCAAAAAGTTCTCTCTTGCAGATTTGAAGGGCAGAGCATTGTATATCGATTTCTGGGCTTCATGGTGTGGGCCTTGTCGTGAGGAGATTCCTCACCTTGCAAAACTTGTAGAGGAGGTTGGAAACAACGATCCTGATATTCTTTGCGTAAGTATCTCTATCGATGATAGCGAGGTTCCATGGAAGAAACTTATCGAAAAAGATAAGCCGGCTTGGCCGCAATATCTGGCTACCGAGGCTGGTCAGAAGAGTATTTCCGAGGATTACCAAATCAGCGGTATTCCACGTTTCATTCTTATCGATAAGAGTGGTAAGATTATTACTGTAAATGCTCCACGTCCATCACAGTTGGATAAAGCATCGCTCAAAGCCTTGCTTAAATAGGATTTAAGTTAACTATATGCGACAAAAAAAAGAAGCTCTCTAACAAGGCCTAAAAACAGCACTTGTTATACAACTTCTCAAATCAAGGGGTGTCTGACGTTGCGTTAGACACCCCTGGTTTTATTTTGTGACTTGTTGCTATTCTACGCCGAAAATAACCAATCCTACCCCAAAGGTAAATTGTGATATTTCAGGAATGCGACCATCGGCTGCCTGAGTTGCGTAAACATATTTGGCTCCAACATTCACTCCAATCACACTGCTGGCATTTATTGTAACTCCTACTTCAGGGCTCATCGCAAATTGCCATCGAGAGATGTCTGAACGAAGCTGGCCTACCTCTGTGCGCTTCTCGCACCAGCTTGTTCCAACTCCCATCCCAACGTATGGACGGAACAGGGCCATATTGTTACAGAAAGAGTATCTTGCCTGAGCAAGCATAGGAACGAAGTTGACATATCTGTACTGATTGCCGGTGATTGTGTAGATGTTATTATCGTTTTTGAATTTAAACTTTCCGGTAATATCATTGAAGTCATTGTAGTATGTATTCCAGGATACGTCAATACCTAATGATAGATGCTCCTCCTGATCAACAAAGTAGTGGTAGTTGATTCCGAATCCACGGAAACTGGCTTTGTCAATAAAGTTTTTGACGCTTCCGGTTGGAATGCTCATCTGATAATTCATGCTAAGGTTTTGTGCCTTGCTTATGCCAACTGCGCCAATAAGGCAGAGTAGCATGATAAATATCTTTTTCATGTTATAATCTGTTGGTTAGAGTTTTGGGTTATTTGTTAATGTCAAGGTAAGGTGATTGATTGAAACACTGTTCAACCTCGTTCGAGATTCGGTTCATAAGCTGATTTGAATTTCCGCTGATAATACCATTTACAATACCTTTCCACAGGATGTTGAGGGTGCGAGAATTTGAGCCCTCGCCCTTGTAGAACTTTGTGTTGTCAATCATATCAATAATGATTGCACCATCCTCATATACGTAATAATCATATCCGTATGGATCCCAGCCATAGAATGGACTGAATGTGTAGCCGGGCCACAATGAACCCCAATACCATCCCCAATAGTCATACCAATTGTTGGTGTAGTAGCCATAGTTGTCTTGTGAGTAGGCAGAGATTGTAACAATGGCTGCAGGTTGTGTTACGTCGGAAGGAGTTACTTTTGTGTACCCAAGAGCGTTAAACTGCTCCTCGACAAGATTTAAAATTAGTGAATCGAATTTTGCTCCCAGAACTGCTTTGCTGTTGTTGTCAAAGTAGATAACTGTGTCGGGTAGTGAGTAGGTGCTGTATTTTGAGAAATCAGCACTGGTGTCGTAAGTTGTCATCGCAATATCCATATCAGAGACATACTCGGGCCCTTCCGGATAGCATGACTGCATTGATGCCGCCAACAATAGAGTGGCTAAAATCAGATAGTTTTTCATTACACGTTGTTTTAGGTTTCACAAGTGTTTGCGTATACGGAAAAACTACTGACGAGGTTATAATTACTGATTCGAAAACACTGAGCAGTGCCGCAAAATCGGCGGCGGTTAACCACACTCCGTGTGCTTCTACTCCTCGCGGCTCAGCATAACCCAAGTAAACTTGGTTTCTGCATTCGCTCCGCAGCGTCGGTTCAGCATAGTGCAAATAACTTTGCCCTCTGCATTCGGCTTGCACGATTTTTCCTAATTCCTAATTCCTAACTTTATTCCGGTTGTGTGGCTAAGATTGAGCGGAAGTTGTTGTTTTTGGCAATATTCATAACCCTCACTACCTGTTCGATGGCAACGCTCTTCTCTGCCTCGATAGAGATACATGGGTCATCGGTATCTTTAAGAATATCAATAATTTGTCGCTCTAATTGTGAAAACGATGTAGCCTTTGCATTAAGATAAAATACATTGTTCTTGTCTATAGAGACTGTTACGTTGGGGCGGTTCGCTGTTTGATTGGTGCTTTTGGGCAGAATCAGTTTAAGTGCATTGGGGTTTACCAATGTTGATGTTACCATAAAGAATATGAGTAACAGAAATACAACATCGGTCATCGATGACATATTGAAAGTCGCCTGAGGACGTTTACATTTTCTGATAGCCATGATTTATCGCTTATATTGATTCTCGATAAATGCGTTACATATCTGCTCCATGCGCCCCACAACATTGTCAATAGCAGTGGCAAGAAGGTTGGCAAGCAGGCTTGCAATGATTCCCACAATCAATCCGGCTACAGTTGTAACCATTGCAGTATAGATTCCTCGTGATAGTACCTCAATATTGACATTGTTTCCGGCTTGTGCCATGTCATAGAATGCCTGAATCATTCCTACAACTGTTCCTAAGAATCCAATCATTGGAGCCAGTGTGCCGCAAAGATTTATTTTGGGTAAGGATCTCTCCATCTTTACAGTCTCTTCATTCGCAGCACTCTCAATGATTGTTCTTAGCTCCTGTGCAGGAAGTTCTTTAAAACTCAATCCTCGCTTAATGATATTGTTGACAGGGGTGCTGTTTGTGGCCTCGCCCGTAATAATCTGCTTGCTAACTTCTTCGAGCTCTTCCGAAATGGTGAGGTTTGAACGGTTGAATTTCTTGATTTTAATGTATTGGTCGCAAAATATAAATACAGCCCATACAGACAATGCAAAGATGGGTAGCATGAGCCATCCTCCCTTGAATATCATACTGAAAAGACCTATGCCCTCCGCTAGTATTATCATAATTATTGCAATGTTTTATTGTAATTAATCTTTTTTATCTCAGTTTTCGAACTGCGAAGATAGTGAATCTCTTTAAATAATTGGGCGTTGGATTGAAATAAAATAATTGGGACGAAAACGATTGCTAATTCATAAAAATGTTGTAACTTGCAACTTTAAATTTTGTTTGAAAAAAATTAAATCTATTTTACATAATAATATGAGTACAAGTCTTGATCAGCTTACCAAAAAGCTTTATGATGAGGGAGTAGGTAAGGCAAATGCCGAGGCAGAGGTTATCATCGCCGAGGCTCGGAAAAAGGCGGAGCAGCTTGTAGCTGATGCGGAAGCAGAGGCTAAAAAAATCTCAGAGAAGAGTATTGCAGACGCCGAGAGTCTAAAAAAGAAATCAGAGTCAGAGATTGCAATGGCGGTTAAGAGTGCCGAGACAACATTGAAGCAGGCTATTACCAATATGTTGGCAGATAGCGTTGCAGCAAAAATGTCGGCAGAGGCTCTTAGCGACAAAAAGTATGTGCAGGAACTTATCATTGCGATGGTGAACAAGTGGAATGTCGCCGATGGCTCATTGGATCTGGCTGTTGCTCTTTCAGAGGGACAGAAGGCAGAGTTTGCTAATTATGTTGCAGCTAACTACAAGGAGCTACTTGATAAGGGACTTGAGGTTAAGGTAGGCAATATGAGTGCAGGTTTCTCTGTGGGTCCTAAGGATGGCAGTTATCAGATTGCTTTTACCGAGGAGTTGTTCAACGCATTCTTCGCACAATATTTACGTGGTATAACAAAAGAGTTGCTTTATAGCAAGTAATATATGAGTTATATTGCATTTATAGCAGGTCTGCCCGATATCTCGGTTGATGACAGAAAGTTGAGTATTACTCTGAAGAGTTTTAATGAGGCTGCTGCCGATTATTTAAGCTTGAAGGATAGAAAAATGCTTGATCTGTTACTTATGACCGATGATAACAAGCAGGTTGTGCGTCTGTTGGAGAAACAGAGTCCGGACGAGACTCTTGATACAATCTACCCTTTATCGGTTTTACAGAACGAAGTTGATGGCGTAGAGGTATCTGTTTTACCAAAGTATTTGCAACACTTCATAGCAGATTATAAAAGCGGTAAGATAAAAGAGGATCAGGTTGCAGAGAACCTTTTGGCTGAGGCATATTACAATGCTTTGAAAGGGTGCGGTAATAAGTTTATTGCTGATTATGCTAACTTTTCAATGAATCTTAAGAATCTTGTAGCCGCTCTCAATTGTAGAAAGTTTGGTAAAAATATTGCTGATGAGATAATTGGCAGTAATTCTTTTGCAGCAGAACTTAAAACCTCGCAGTTGAAGGATTTTGGACTTGCAGATGGAAATGAGTGGGTTGCGCAGGTAGTTGCCCTTATGGCCTCGCCCAATCTGGTTGAGCGCGAAAAGGGTCTCGATAGCGTAGTGTGGAACTATTTGGATGAGGCTTTGACATTTAAGTATTTCTCTGTAGAGATTCTTATTGCATATGTTTTGAAGTTGAAGTCTTTGGAGCGCTGGAGTAAGATGGATACCGATTCAGGTCGCAAGGTATTTAGCGAACTTGTTGATAAGTTCCGCAAGAGCTTGAAGTTCGGTGATCAGTTTGAGTAAATAAGAAAATTAACTAAGATATGGTAAAGACATTAGGAAAAGTTCATAGCATCATATCAAACCTGGTTATCGTTAAGACCGAGGGGCCGGTTTCGCAGAACGAAATCTGTTTCATTGAGTTGGGTAACGAGAAGTTGATGGCTGAGGTGATCAAGGTGAACGGCGACTTTGCATCTGTGCAGGTGTTCGAGAGTACCCGTGGATTGAAGCCCGGTATGAATGTGGTGTTTGAACAGCACATGCTGGAGGTAAGTCTGGGCCCCGGACTTCTTTCAAAGAACTTTGATGGTCTGCAAAATGACCTTGATAAGATGGAGGGAGTATTCCTTAAACGTGGAGAGTACACCAATCCATTGGAGGATGATAAGAAGTGGGCATTTGAGCCAATGGCTAAAGCCGGAGATAAAGTAAAGGCTGCAGATTGGTTGGGAAATGTAAAGGAGAACTGGTTGGATCATAAGATTATGGTTCCATTCAAGTTCAAAGGCGAGTATACAGTTGTATCTGTGGCTAAGGCCGGCGAGTATACAATCAATGATACAATTGCAGTATTGAAGGATGCAAGCGGTAAGGAGGTTAATGTAACTATGGTTCAGAAGTGGCCGGTTAAGTTGCCTATCCGTGCATACGTTGATAAACCACGTCCATTCCGCCCAATGGAGACAGGTATCCGTGTTATTGATACTATGAACCCAATGCTTGAGGGTGGAACAGGATTCATTCCTGGACCTTTCGGAACAGGAAAGACAGTGCTTCAGCACGCTTTGGCAAAATATGCCGATGCCGATGTTATCATTATGGCGGCCTGCGGTGAGCGTGCGAACGAGGTTGTGGAGATTTTCACTGAGTTCCCAGAGTTGGTTGACCCACGTTCTGGACGTTCTTTGTATGAGCGTACAACCATTATTGCTAACACCTCAAACATGCCGGTTGCTGCTCGTGAGGCCTCTGTTTATACAGCGATGACTCTTGGAGAGTATTATCGTGCAATGGGATTGAAGGTGTTGTTGCTTGCCGACTCAACTTCACGTTGGGCACAGGCTCTTCGTGAGATGTCAAACCGTATGGAGGAGCTTCCTGGTCAGGATGCGTTCCCTATGGACTTGTCTGCAATTATCTCTAACTTCTATGCTCGTGCAGGAATCGTATATTTGAACAATGGTAAGACCGGTTCTGTTACATTCATTGGAACTGTATCACCTGCGGGAGGTAACCTGAAGGAGCCTGTAACCGAGTCAACAAAGAAGGTTGCTCGATGTTTCTACGCTTTGTCTCAGAACCGTGCAGACTCGAAGAGATATCCGGCTATCGATACTTTGGATTCATACTCTAAATATTTGGAGTATCCTGAGTTCGTTGATTATGCAGCTAAGAATATCTCAGAGAGCTGGATCGATGATGTAAATGAGGCGCGCAACATGTTGGTTCGCGGACGTGAGACTGCTGAGCAGATTGATATTCTTGGAGACGATAGTGTTCCTGTAGATTATCACATTACACTTTGGAAGGCAGAGTTGATTGACTTTGTTATTTTGCAGCAGGATGCGTTCGATAATATCGATGGTAATACCTCTATGGAGCGTCAGCAGTTGATGTTGAACTTGGTATTGGGAGTTGTTCGTGCCGATTTCGAGTTTGAGTCATTCGAGGAGGTAAACCCATACTTTAAGCGTATTATCAATGCCTTCAAGCAGATGAACTACTCTGAGTACAAGTCAGATAAGTTCTATCAATATAAGGCTGAGGCAGAGGCAATCATAGCTGAAAGAATAAAGAAATAAATATTGAGAAGTTATGGCAGCAGTATTTCAGAAAATATATACAAAAATCACCCAGATTACAAAAGCAACCTGCTCATTGAAGGCCGAGGGCGTTGGTAACGATGAGTTGGCTTTGGTAGATGGTCGTTTGGCTCAGGTTGTAAAGATCTGGGGAGATACAATCACCTTGCAGGTCTTCTCGGGAACTGAGGGTATCCCTACCGATGCCGAGGTAACATTCCTGGGTAAGGCTCCATCATTGAAGGTGAGTGATGATTTGTGCGGACGTTTCTTCAACGCATTCGGAGATCCAATCGATGGCGGTCCTGCTATCGAGGGTGAGGAGCGTGAGATTGGAGGTCCATCAGTGAACCCTGTAAGAAGAAAGCAACCTTCACACCTTATTGCAACAGGTATTGCAGGTATCGACTTGAACAATACCTTGGTGTCAGGACAGAAGATTCCATTTTTCGCTGATCCTGATCAGCCATATAACCAGGTGATGGCTAACGTAGCTTTGCGTGCAGAGGCTGACAGAATCATACTTGGAGGTATGGGATTGACAAACGATGACTACCTGTATTTCAAGAATCTGTTTGATAATGCAGGAGTTTTGGATCGTATTGTAAGTTTCGTTAACACAACCGAGGCTCCTCCGGTAGAGCGTCTGCTTGTTCCTGATATGGCGTTGACAGCGGCAGAGTATTTCGCTGTTGATAAGAATGAGAACGTGTTGGTTCTTTTGACAGATATGACCCTTTATGCCGATGCGTTGGCTATCGTTTCTAACCGTATGGATCAGATTCCTTCTAAGGACTCTATGCCGGGTTCTTTGTACTCAGACCTGGCAAAGATTTACGAGAAGGCGGTACAGTTCCCATCAGGAGGTTCTATAACAATTATTGCGGTAACAACCCTTTCAGGAGGTGATATTACTCACGCTATTCCTGATAATACCGGATATATCACTGAGGGACAGTTGTTCTTGCGTAAGGATACCGAGATTGGTAAGGTAATTGTTGATCCATTCCGAAGCTTGTCTCGTTTGAAACAGCTTGTTATCGGTAAGCAGACAAGAAAGGATCATCCTCAGGTGATGAATGCTGCAGTACGTCTGTATGCAGATGCTTCTAATGCTAGAACAAAACTTGAGAATGGATTCGATTTGACTGATTACGATAAGAGAACATTGGATTTCGCTCGCGAGTACTCTAATGACTTGTTGGCAATCGATGTTAATATCTCAACAACAGAGATGCTTGATACAGCCTGGGGCTTGTTCCGTAAATATTTCGACAAGGCTGAGTTGGGAATCAAGCAGGAGATTGTAGACGAATTCGGAGGATATCAAGATAAGTAAGAAGCCGTTTAAAGATGATAAAGTTTCAATATAATAAAACGTCTCTTCAAAACCTTGACAAGCAGCTTAAAATGCGTGTCAGAGCTTTGCCGACCATTAAGAATAAGGAGTCGGCTCTACGCTCTGAGGTGAAACGTGCCAAAGAGGTTGCAGAGGAGTTTGATCAGAAACTTTCCGATACTCTTGACGGGTTAAAAGATATGCTTATGCTCTTTGATGAATATCAGACCGATATTCTGACTATCAAGGAGGTTCATATGACGGTAAAGAAGATTGCCGGAGTAAGAACACCAATCCTTGAGGGAGTTGATTATGAGATTAAGCCTATCAGTATGTTCAATGCTCCGGCATGGTTGCCCGAGGGTATTGAGACAGTTAAGCAGGTTGTTGAGATTGCGTTGGAGCGAGAGTTCTATATGCGTAAGATGATGTTGCTTGACAAAGCCCGTAAAAAGACTACGCAGAAGGTTAACCTTTATGAAAAGGTACAGATTCCGGGTTTCCAAGAGGCTATTCGCAAAATTAAGAGATTCTTGGAGGATGAGGAGAACCTCTCTAAATCTTCACAGAAGATCGTTAAAACAAGACAGGCATTATGATAGTACCAATGTTAAAATTGTCCCTATTGGTATTCCACGAGGATTACCAACAATTCCTGGAGAAGCTTCGGGATATGGGAGTTGTGCATATTAATGCCAATGTTGAGCGCTCGGCAACCGATGAGCTTCTTCAAGAGAAGTTGCGCTTGGCAAAACGTATAGATGAGTTGATTCGTGCCATTGATGCATATCCCGTTAAGAACGAGAATGTTGAGCCTGCACAGGTTTCTCTTGGTGGCGAGGAGTTGATGAATCAGGTTGAGGCTAACTTTAAGAGCCTGGAGTTGTCGGATGGTGAGAGACAATCAATACAAAAAGATCTTTCACTCTATGCTCCATGGGGTGAGATACCTGTTGAGCGTATAGCAAAGCTGAAAGATTCAGGTTGGGATATGCAGTTCTATTCAATCCCTGAGCGAATGTTCAATGAGGAGTGGGTAGAGCAGTATAATGCGGTAAAGGTTTCAACCGACAGGGGAAATTTGTATTTTGTAACAATTCAACCGGTAGGCTCCAATCCTACACCGGGAATTGAGCAATATCTGTTCCCTGAAAAGTCGGAGGCTGAGTTGAAAGCTGAGTTGAAGGCAATCGACAAAGTGTGCAACGATGTTGACCTTTACTTTGCAGCAGGAAAGGCAAGTATAAAGGCAGGCTTGAAAGAGTATCAGCAGCAGATATATGGAGTTACCGATATGTGCAAGGTGCAGGATGCAACCGAGGCTATCCTTGATGGCAAGGTTAAGTATGTAGTTGGCTGGATACCCGAAGAGAAGCGCGAATCAATCTCCGCAGAGTTGGATAAGAGCAGTGTAAGCTACGAGTTTGCACAGCCTACTCCTGATGATGATGTGCCTGTTCAGTTGCGCAATAACAAGTTTGCACGTCTCTTTGAACCAATCACAGAGATGTTTGCTTTGCCGAAGTACGATGAGATTGATTCAACACCGCTCTTCGCCCCATTCTTTATGCTATTTTTTGGTTTGTGTTTGGGCGATGGAGGATATGGTTTGATTATCTGTCTTCTTGGAGCAATCTTTATGAAGAAGGTGCCCGAGAAGATGCGCGGTATGGTTAAGTTGATTATGCTTCTTGGAGCCTCTACGGTGGTTGTGGGAATATTGACCGGAGCATTCTTCGGAATGGCTTTGGATTCTGTAACATGGCCATGGCTAAAGGGCGTAAAGGAGTATTTCATTACTGCCAATAACTATAAGGACGATTTAGGTGGTTATGACCCGATGATGGTCTTTGCCGTGATTATCGGTCTTATACAGATATTCTTTGGAATGTTTGTCAGCGCAGCTAAGGCAATTAAGCAGTTTGGTATTAAGTATGCCTGGAGTACTTTGGGCTGGGCTATCGGTTTGATGACCGGTGCGGCTATCGGAGTGCTTTCGGCATTGAATGTAGAGATTCCTGCTTTGCAATATACATTATACTCTATTTTGGGAGTTTGTGTATTTGCAATAATGTTCTTGAATTCACCGGGTAAAAATATATTCGTGAATGTAGGCTCCTCTTTGTGGAGTGCCTATAACATGGCAACCGGTC
This sequence comes from Marinifilaceae bacterium, assembly GCA_017936285.1. Taxonomy (GTDB): domain Bacteria; phylum Bacteroidota; class Bacteroidia; order Bacteroidales; family Marinifilaceae; genus RGIG9079. Next base: position 62,421 of record JAGBFU010000054.1, read on the forward strand.
TATTGGGAGATACATTGTCTTACATTCGACTCTTTGCTTTGGGATTGACAGGAAGTATTCTTGGAAGTGTGTTCAACTCATTGGCTTTGGATTTGACTGCAGATATGACATGGGCAGTTCGCTGGTTGCCAATGTTGTTGATTCTGCTATTCGGACACACAATCAATTTCGGAATTAATATGATTGGCGCGTTTGTACACCCACTTCGTTTGACCTTTGTTGAGTTCTATAAGAATTCTAATTTCGAGGGTGGCGGTAAGGCATACGCTCCACTTAAAAACAGAACAAAATAAAAAGAAATAAACAAATAAAATTAAAAAATTATGGAACCAATTATTTTAGCTTACATTGGAATCGCACTTATGGTAGCTCTTTCAGGAGTTGGTAGTGCTTATGGAGTAACAATCTGTGGTAATGCAGCTGTTGGCGCATTGAAGAAGAACCCATCTGCATCAGGACAGTATATCGGTCTTGCTGCTCTTCCATCATCACAGGGATTGTATGGATTTGTAGGATACTTCTTGTTGAGCCAGTCAATCACTAGTGATATCACTATGTTTACTGCTGCTGCTATCTTTGGCGCCGGATTGGGTCTTGGTTTAGTAGCATTCTTCTCTGCTATTCGTCAGGCTCAGGTTTGTGCTAATGGTATTATTGCTATTGGTGCAGGTAACAACGTATTCGGAACAACAATGGTGTTGGCCGTATTCCCTGAGTTGTATGCTATCTTGGCATTGCTTGTAGCAATTCTTATCAACGGAACTCTTGGAGCTTAATTTCGAACTGAAATTAATATTGCAAAAAATAATCGAGGCGCCCTGCCTCGATTATTTTTTACTCCTCACTTTTAATTCGCCATAGCTACGCATTCCACAACATTGCTAATTCCTAATTTATTCCACTCTCTCGATTTGTGCGCCAATGGCGTTGAGTTTTTTCTCGATTTCAAGGTAGCCTCGATCAATCTGTTCAATGTTCTCAATAACACTCTTGCCTTGTGCCGATAGGGCTGCAATTAACAGTGCAATTCCTGCACGAATATCGGGCGAGGACATATTTGTTCCTCTTAGTTGTGCTGAGTGGTCCAGACCAATGACGGTTGCGCGGTGTGGGTCACAAAGAATAATCTGTGCTCCCATATCAATCAATTTATCCACGAAGAAGAGGCGGCTTTCAAACATCTTTTGGTGAATCAAAACGCTTCCCTTAGCCTGAGTTGCAACTACAAGGAATACACTTAAAAGGTCAGGAGTTAATCCCGGCCATGGGGCATCGGCAATAGTCAGGATAGAGCCATCAATAAAGTTGCCGATACGGTAGTGTTCTTGAGCGGGAATATGCAGGTCATCGCCAATCTCTTCGACAATGATTCCCATTTTTCTGAATGAGGCAGGAATTATTCCCAAATCCTTAATACCGGCATTCTTAATGGTGATATCTGAACCGGTCATAGCAGCCAAACCGATATAACTGCCAATTTCAATCATATCTGGCAGGCAGCGGTGTTCGCATCCGTGTAGTTTTTCAACTCCTTCAATAGTGAGCAGATTTGAGCCGATACCGGATATTTTTGCACCCATACGGTTCAACATTTTACATAGTTGTTGAATGTATGGTTCGCACGCTGCATTGTATATGGTTGTGGTGCCCTTTGCCATAACGGCAGCCATGATTATGTTGGCAGTTCCAGTAACCGAGGCCTCGTCCAAAAGCATATATTTTCCGGTCAATTCGTCGGCTGAAGCTCTGAACAGACACTCATCGGCATCATAGCTGAACTCTGCACCCAATTGCTCAAATCCAAGGAAGTGCGTGTCAAGACGGCGGCGACCGATTTTGTCTCCTCCAGGTTTTGGAACCACTACATATCCCAAACGTGCAAGAAGCGGGCCAACTATCAATATGGACCCACGAAGCGCTGCGGCCTTTTTGTAGTACTCCTTGCTGTTAAAATACTCTCTGTTTAGGTCTTTTGCACAGAAGGTAAATACTCCTTTTGAGGGGTGTGTAATTTCAACTCCCATTCCCTCAAGCAGAGATATAAGTTTCGTGATATCTAAGATTTCGGGAATATTTTCGATAGTTACTCTCTCTTCGGTAAGAAGTGTCGCGCTAATTACCTGTAGAGCTTCGTTTTTTGCACCCTCCGGAGTCAATGTTCCATGTAGCTTTGTGCCACCCTTGATTATAAATTTTCCCATAGCAATCCCCTAAACATTTTCTATCCGTAAAGCTAATAAAAATAGATAATGGAAACAAATATTATTGTTATAAACTGTACCTGACAATTTCAACTTCGTATGTTTCTGGATTATTGCTCCAGCCATATAGATATTTTCCATCGGGACTAGCAGCTATCTTTCTTACCTCCCTGTCAAGATGCAAATGTTTTAATGGTTTACCTTCTTTGGAGTATGTATATATGTCAGAACCTTTGTAATCTAATTTCTGAACTGAAAGATTCTTCAGTTCAGAGCGCTGAACTCCCATGTACAGCGCATAGTATGTGGTTTCCGATGCAGTTATGTCGATAAAGCCAACTTCGCAATCTGCCGAAACACTCGTACTAAGTATGGCACCATTTTCATTATAGCTTATATCGTATTTTGAATATCCATATATCCTGTGTAGCGTACTCTGTTTGTCATAATCATAGAACTCAATATAAGTTCCGGTTTTGGATGCGAAAGCAAAGTTGTTGCTGTTGGGCGTTTTGGCGTAATTACCGCTGAAATTTCTAAATCGAACCTCTTTTTCCCTTTCTCCAGGGATTACTAACGAAGTCATATCTCCCATTGTTTTTAAAAGATCTCCCTCTTCATTGAAAATTGCTACACGATTAGTCATATATTGATATTCCCCTCGGTTTGTAAATGGGAAGTAGACTGCGTGGTTATGTGATAAAATAACTTCTGCTCCATATGTTAAAGTGTCCTTAATCTTTAGACGATATTCTTTGAAGACAGGTGTGTCTTGAGGTACAATGATCGTTCCATATCTTATGGAATTATCCCTGAATGAAAAATCTTGTGAAATGACGAATGCGTTGTCGCTATCGCAAAATCGCTGATTTATAAATTCGTTTGGACCACGTCCTTTGTCTATAAGTCTGTATACACGAAAATCATTTATGTTTATGGCGGTAACAAGTTTGTCTGTAGTTGAACTCAAAATCATAAGATAATTATTTACAATTTTCATCTTTTCGCAATCGTCTAATGAATCCGATGAAATATTAAAAACCTCTCCTTTGAGTTCTATACTTTTGGGAAAATCTTTACTAAGTGTTTTAATCACGGAATCTTTCTTAGAAGTACATGAAATAATTGAAAGTATGCAAATGGTAATTAGAAGTGTTGTGAGTTTTTTATTGTCTTTCATGTGTTGTTATTTTTTTGCAAAATTAGTGATTGAATATTTTTTTTGAGTTAAAATGAATATAAAATTATCAAGTATCTTCTGATAAATAAATTTCAAATAAATGTGAGGAAATATTGCTATAGTGGGATATTTATGTTTAACTTTGTAGCAAGTGGAGATAGTATGGCAATCTGGAGCAGGATATTGTTGAGACCGGTAGCTTCGCTATATGGTTTTGTAACGGCTTTGAGAAACACGTTATTTGATATAGGTTTCTTGAAGTCAGAGAGTTTTGATGTCCCAGTGATATGCGTCGGCAATGCTACGGTAGGAGGAACCGGAAAAACTCCACATACCGAATATATAGTATCTGTATTGATGAAAAGATACCGGGTTGCCATATTGAGTCGGGGTTATAAGAGAAAGACAAAAGGCTTTGTTCTGGCAACGCCATCATCTGTGGTTGCGGATATCGGAGATGAACCGATGCAGATGTTCAGGAAATTCCCAAATGTAACTGTTGCGTGTTGTGAAAAGCGAGTTGTAGGAATCCGCAAATTGTTGTCTATGCCACTTCCTCCCGAGGTAATTGTACTTGATGATGCGTATCAACACCGCTATGTCAAGGCGGGAATGAATATTCTTTTGTGTGACTATAATCGCCCAATATATAGAGACAAGATGCTTCCTTTGGGAAGATTGCGTGAGAGTTGTAAGAGCGCTGTTCACAGAGCAACTCATATCGTAGTTACAAAGTGTCCTAAAACTCTTGCTCCTATTGACAAGAGAGTGGTTTCGTCGTATCTGGATATGTACCCGTATCAAAAGTTATACTATAGTAGAATTTCATATGGCTTGCCGCTTTCATTAAATGGGGAACCTGTCGCTGATTCCTTTGTTGGGTGGTTGACATCCATATATGAGGCAGGTGCTTCGCTCCTTGTTGTTTCAGGAATTGCAACTCCTCGCCCATTGGTAAAGCAGATCCATGAGGTTTTCCATGACAGGGTGAAAGTCTTGTCATTCGCTGATCACAGGATGTATGGCAAGGCAGATTTAGAGAGAATATCTTCGGAGTTGAGCAAATTGCCCGTGGGTGTTCGCTATATATTAACCACAGAGAAGGATGCAGTCAAATTTTCAGAGATGAAGTTGCCGGAGTGGGGGGAACAGCTCTACTATGTGCCTATTGTTCCACAGTTCATTGATGATGAAAAGGAGCCCTTGTCTGAAGCACTTTTGAGTTATGTTGAGAAAAATCGAAGAGAGCGTTAATTATTTGAGAACTCTTCTTAACGGAGAGTATGACGCAGCAATTATTTTGGGTTCTGGTTTAGGCGGCTTGGTGAACGCAATGGATGTGGAGTGTAAGATTCCATATTCCGAGATTCCTAATTTCCCTCTCTCAACAGTAAAGGGACATAGCGGTAATTTATTGGCAGGAACCTTTGGAGGAAAAAGGGTTCTGGTTATGCAGGGACGTTTCCATTTCTATGAAGGCTACCCTATGCAGCAGGTTACATTCCCGGTGCGCGTTCTGGCTAAGATGGGAGTAAAGACTCTTTTTGTTTCTAATGCTGCAGGTGGAGTGAATAAGGGATATTTTGTTGGAGATATGATGGTGATAACCGATCATATCAATCTATTCCCGGAACATCCGTTGCGTGGTAAGAATCTTGATGAGTTTGGGGAGCGTTTCCCGACAATGGTTGATGCCTATTCCCCCCGTTTGCGCCTGATTGCTACAGAGCAGGCTGCAAAGTTGGGTTATACGTTGCGATATGGAGTTTATGCTGGTTTGCAGGGACCATCATACGAGACCCCTGCGGAGTATCATTGGCTTAGGGTGATAGGAGCGGATGCTGTGGGAATGTCAACAGTTCCCGAGATTATTGTTGCAAGACACTCCGGAATAGAGTGTTTCGGAATATCTGTGATAACAAATAGTACTGCATCGCCCAAATTGATAAGAACCGACCATGCCGAAGTTCAGAATGTAGGCGATGAGGTTCAGCCAAAGATGACGGCCCTTATAAAGGCAATTATCTCAAATATGTAAATATGGATAAAAGCGTTTTGAAATATATTATGGGCGTGGTTATTGCTGCGTGCGTAGTGTTGTTTTGCTGGTATTTTATAGATATCATTGCCTATATACTGATCTCTGTAATAGTAGCATTTGTTGGAAGACCTATTGTTGATCTTTTAGGTAAGGTTAAGATAGGTGATTGGAGGCCGGGCAAGGCCTTGAAGGCTACTGTTGCTCTGGTTGTGATATGGATTTTAGCAATACTCTTTTTCTGGGCAGTCATACCATTGGTATATGGTGAGTTTGAGGCTCTTCGTACGTGGGATGCCGAGAGTTTTGTTAAGAATCTTGATATCCCGATAGCTACTGCTGAGGAGTATCTGCGAGGTTTGGGATTGGTGGATTCAGATGTCGATTTAAAATCCAAGGTTATTGTAGCCGCCAGTTCTGTCTTTAGTCTCACCGGTTTGACAGATATTTTCGGTCGGCTTGCCGGGGCTGTTTCCACGATTGCCATAGGTGTCTTTTCGGTTACATTTATCTCTTTCTTTTTCCTGAAGGATAGCGGATTATTTACCAAGATGCTATTGACTTTTACTCCTACAAAATATGAGGAACAGGTAAAGAGTGCCCTAAACTCGTGTGAGAAGTTGTTGATTCGTTATTCAGTGGGTCTGTTGCTTGAGATGCTGGCGGTGATGGTTTTGAATACTGCCGGACTGCTTATTGTAGGTCTTGAGGTAAAGAGGGCGTTGGTAATAGCAATGATTACCGGTTTTATGGTGATTATTCCATATATCGGTCCGATTATAGGAATGTTGCTTGGCCTTTCTATAGCAGTTGTTTCATATATGGGAACAATGGATTTTGCAACAGAGTTATTGCCTCGATTGATATATATGGAGGTGGTTTTTCTTATCACAAAGGGTTTTGATGTCTTCTTCTTTCAGCCGTATGTGTATGGGAACAGTGTGCATGCGCATCCGCTGGAGATATTTTTAATTCTGCTTTTAGCAGGAAGTTTTGCAGGAATTTCAGGAATGATTTTTGCGATACCTGCCTACACAATTCTGCGTGTAGTTTTGGTGGAGTTTTTCAGTAAATATAATCTGGTTCAGAAGATAACAGCAAGCATTCGTAAGGATATCGATTAATGATATCCTTACGAACAGCTTCTTAGTTCATCCAGTCGGTGATTTTATCTTTGATGTAGTCACGTGTAACGGCTTCGAAATCCTCGATACATGCACCGTGAGCCTGATCTTCGCATACGAACTTGTAGCAGAACTTATTCTTTTTGAGATCTACCTGCGTTCCTGACCAGGCATCATTACCTCCATAGATAAATATCATCTTTCTAGCCTCTTCCTGAAGCCATTTTGCTATGTAGCGCATCTTGTCACGGTTGTACTCTATTTTGGATGCAGCCTCTTTTGCGGCCTCGTCCAGGCAGAACTCAAATGTGATATTCTCTTTGTCGTTTGGCAGATACTTTTTGAATGGTCTAACTTTATAGTCGTAGAAGCCAATCTCGGTCAGTGCCTGATAGAAGAATGGGCGGAAAATTTTAATCTCGTTATCATCGAAGAATGATGGGGGAGATACCTTTGCAAGGTGCTCATAAAATTCATGGGACTGGTCGATTGCAATATTTGGTATTGAGGTTACAGTTTCGCCCCCTTGCCAGAATGCAAAAGGATACTCAAGAATCATCAACTCCAACGCTCTCCTGTTTCCTCCAACGCTATTATAGGTGTATCCCTTCTCTTTAATCTCTTTCTCAAAAAGCGGGAACATCTCATCGAAAATTTCGAAACAGTGAATCTGGAAATCCTCAATCATAAACTTTGGAGCATCGTCGCTGTTTCCTGCAAGAATTTTTGTTGCTTTACCTTTGCCTGACCCCAGTCTGTTAAGATTCTTTTGCAGACGAGGATCCACAAAGTCCAGGTTGAGCGGTGCTACGTATGGAATGCTGACATCAACATCGTCAGGGAAGAAGAAACGGTGGAAGATGGTAGTCTGTCCGCCTTTACTGATGCCCGTGGTAAGCCATTTATTGTCCTTGTAGACGCGTTCTTTTAGCGCTTGGATAATTCTGTGCTGGTCATGCGCAGCATTATACACTGTAAGGTGTTCCCATGGAATTACTCCGTCTGCAGGAATACTCTCTGCAAAGAAGCGGTGTTCGATTATAACCTGATTGCCATCAAGAATTCTGCATGGTTCGCTCTTTGTGTAGCCCCATATCATATAACCCTCTAGTACGGTTACTACCGGAGAACTTGGGCGGTTGTGCTGTAATACTACACGTTGTTTAAATGTTCCGAGCGAGGGGTTGCGATGGTCAATCGGTTGCTCGAAATTAAATGTATAACTCTCAATAAAACCGTTGGTAGTGATTTTTTTAATATCGCTAACTTCGGGGATGTGTTTTAATGCTGTTAAAATGTCTGCTGCACTTAGATTAAATGCAAGAGTCAGCATTAAAATCAGGCTGATGTAAATTTTCTTACTCTTTAGCATATTATCTATTTTATTTGTTATTTGTCATGTAAATAATTTGTATTCAAAAGATTGTGTTCGAACAGTCATAAAGCAGAATGCTTTGCTCGAAAAAAATCTTTCACAAAGGTAAAAAAAAGTGTTCAATTTTTTTGGAGGTAATAAAATTTTATCTACCTTTGCATCCGAAAACAGCGCTCGGGTGGCGGAATTGGTAGACGCGCTGGACTCAAAATCCAGTGTCCCTTAAAGACGTGCGGGTTCGATTCCCGCCCCGAGTACAAGGGAGAAGGGCGACTAAGAGTCGCCTTTTTTTGTACTCTTTACGAAAATCTCAATACTACTCTATTTATTGTTGTTGATTTCAAAACTCCTTTTTTATTGTGGATTTTTCCAAAGATTTAAACGAAGTGCAGCTTAGAGCCGTTCAGGAGACTGAAGGTGCAGCATTGGTGATTGCAGGTGCAGGATCGGGCAAGACACGTGTTCTTACCTACAGAATTGCACAATTGCTTGCTAATGGGGTTAAGCCGTACAATATACTTGCCCTTACGTTTACCAATAAGGCTTCTCGTGAAATGAAGAGCAGAATAGATGCCTTGTTGGGAAATAATGTCTCTTCGCAACTTTGGATGGGTACATTCCACTCGATATTCTCTTCTATTCTGAGAATTGAGGCTGAGCATCTGGGTTATACATCTGATTTCACCATATACGATGCCCAGGACTCCAGGAATATGATAAAATCCATTATCAAGGAGATGAATCTTGATGATAAGGTTTACAACAAGTCTGGAGTCGCAGCAAGAATCTCGTTGGCAAAGAATAATCTGTTGACTGCTGATCGGTATGCTGCGAAACGAGAGATTTTGGCCGAGGATACTGCATCGAAACGTCCTGAGCTGGCTTCCATATACAAGAAGTATGTTGAGCGATGTAAAGCGAGCAATGTGATGGATTTCGATGATCTGCTTCTCAATATGAATATTCTGTTTCGCGATTTTCCAGAGATTCTGGAGAAGTATAGAGAGAAGTTTAACTATATCCTTGTTGATGAGTATCAGGATACAAACTATGCACAATATCTGATTGTAAAACGTCTTTCCGAAAAGCATCAGAATATATGTGTAGTGGGTGATGATGCGCAGAGTATCTACTCCTTCCGTGGAGCTAGAATTGAAAACATTCTCAATTTCAAAAACGATTACCCTGCATATCGTTTATATAAACTGGAACAGAATTACCGCTCAACGGTTACAATTGTCAATGCGGCCAATAGTATCATCCATAAGAATGAGCACCAGATACACAAAAATGTATTCTCCAGAAACGAGACAGGAGAGCCGATAAAGGTGTTGCGTTCGGCTTCTGACAGGGACGAGGCTACAACAATATCTCAGGAGATAAAACGTCTTATTCTATATAATAAATTGCAATACAGTTCATTTGCTGTTTTGTATAGAACCAATGACCAGTCCAGAGTTCTGGAGGAGGCCTTCCGCCATCAGAATATACCATATAAAGTATATGGCGCAAAGTCTTTCTATCAACGAGCCGAGATTAAAAATATTTTGGCATATCTACGTTTGAGTATAAATAACTTTGATGAAGAGGCGTTGCTGAAAATCATAAATATACCTAAACGTTCGATAGGTGAGACTACAATCACCAAGTTGGTGCAATATGCCAGAGAGGTGGGTGAACCAGTGTGGGGAGTTATAGAGAGCATTGAGTTCCGTCAGGATTTGGGATTGTCTGCATCCACGGTGAATAAGTTGGTTACATTCCGTAATATGATTCTTGATTTCTCGGAGAAAGCTGTTGAAAATAGTGTCAAGGAGGTGGTTCCCTATATTTATGATATTTCCGGTTTGAAAAGGGAGCTAAGCGGTGATGATTCGCCTGAAGGTATATCAAGAAAAGAGAATGTGGTTGAGCTTCTGAATAGCGTTGAACAATTTGCCGATGAAGCATATCATAATGGCGAGCCTGACCGATTGACGAATTTTATTGCCTCAATCCAGCTTATGACCGACCAGGATGATGATAATGGCGATGAGAGTAACTTTGTAACATTAATGACTGTTCACTCTGCAAAGGGGTTGGAGTTTGACAATGTCTTTATCTCCGGTTTGGAGGAGGATCTCTTTCCTAATGCAGCATCGCTCTATGATGCACGTCAGGTGGAAGAGGAGCGACGTCTGTTTTATGTTGCGGTAACGCGTGCCGGAAAGCGTCTCTATCTCTCATATGCGTTAAGCCGTTTCAGAAGCGGACAGAGTGCAAATATGCGTCCCTCTCGATTTATTGCCGAGATTCCGTCAGAGTATAAGAGTTCGGGCGAGACAGGTTACGTGCAACCTAAATATGTTGGTCAACGTACTACTCCGGGAAGGATGGTTACTCCGAAACGAGTAGAGCCTCAGGTACAGTTCCCGCCGCATACTAAAATACCAAATATAGATTTATCAAATCTTAGATTGTTAACGATAGATGAGGTTCGTTTGGGGATGACGGTTTTGCATCCATCATTCGGAACCGGAACGGTTATCGAACTTGAAGGCTTTGGAACAGGCAAGAAGGCTCGTGTATCGTTCAATGGAAATGGTGTAAGGCTTTTGATGCTTAAATACGCCAAGTTGTATGTCAATTAATTTTTTATGGATTACAATACCCAGAGAAAAAAACTACTACTTCCGGAGTATGGCCGGAATATTCAGTCAATGGTTGATTACCTTCTTTCGATAGAGGATCGTGAAAAACGCACGGAGCAGGCTTATGCGGTAATCGATGTGATGGGAAATCTGAACCCACAGTTGCGAGACGTGTCTGATTTTCGTCATAAATTGTGGGATCATTTGGCAATAATGTCAGATTTTAAGCTTGATATAGATGCCCCATATCCGTTGCCTGAGCGTGAAATTCTTCATAAAAAACCGGAGAAGATTCCATATAGTGAGGGGGCGATTAAAGCTCGTCATTATGGAAAATCAGTTGAAAAGATGGTTGCCAAGATTCGTGAATTGACCGATCCCGAGCAGCGTAGAGCCCTGATAGCTCTGACTGCTAACCATATGAAGAAGTCATATTTGACATGGAATCGTGATAGTGTTGAGGATGTACAGATTATAGGTGATATAAATAGTTTGTATGGCGAGGAGTTGATTCCTCAGGAGGGAGTAGCTCTTTCAAATCACAAGGAGTTATTGCAGAAGAAGAATGGAGGCAAATTACAGCACCAGCGCCAGAATGGTCAGGCGAATAGCCGTCAGGTGCGTCGCAACAATCATCAGCAGCACGCCCATACATTCCGCAGAAAGTAGTTGAAATGTCGGTAATATTGCTTTTAGGAGGAAATAGCGGGGATCGTCTTGCAAATTTGCGTAGTGCTCTGGATCTGATATCAGAGAGAGCAGGGATTATAAAGCAGTGTTCCTCGGTATATGAAACAGCTCCCTGGGGATTTGAGTGCAGAGACAGCTTTTATAATATAGCTATAGAGCTGGAGAGTCATCTTGATGAACATACATTGTTGTGTGTATTGTTGGGAATCGAGGCTGATTTGGGAAGGCATCGTTCGATGAATATTGGGTATGAGTCAAGACCGATGGATATAGACATTATTCTATATGACGATCTGGTTGTAGATACCCCGGAGTTACAAATTCCTCATCCTCGGATGGCGATACGCCGTTTTGTACTTGAGCCGATAGTCCAAATAGCACCGAATAGGGTACATCCGATAGTGAATTTGCCTATGCGTATCCTGCTTGAAAGGTGTAAGGATGAACTTGAGGTAAAAAAAGTTGGTGAAATATTTGTTTAAAATAAAGGAATGTTCTAATTTTGCAGTCCGTTAAAGAAGAAAACAATTAAAAAAATAATAAACATGAAAAAGGGAATACATCCTGAGGAGTACAGATTGGTAGCATTTAAGGATATGTCTAATGGAATTACTACCATTACTAAGTCTACAGCAGCTACAAAAGAGACAATTGAGATTGACGGCGTAGAGTATCCATTGATTAAGATGGAGATTTCAAATACCTCACATCCTTTCTATACAGGTAAGGTTAAGTTGGTTGATACAGCCGGACGTGTTGATAAGTTCATGAGCCGTTATAAGAATCATATGGCAAATAGAAAAAAGTAATTGAACTTTTTCTGTAAGATTTTGGGGGATGGCAATGTCATCCCCTTTTTTTATCCCCTTTTGGCACAAGGTTTGCGTATATGTAGTATGAGTGTAATTTAGTAGTGATAACTGACAAAATGTCGGTAAATATATTTTTTTATGAGCAATATTGAGAATTTTGTAGAGATGTTTGACGATATGGCAGATGAGCAGCATGAGAGAATCATTCCGATTGTTGCCGAAGATCAGGACGTAACAGATGACTCCGTTAATTATCCTGATACAATGCCGATATTGACGCTTCGTAATGCTGTCATGTTTCCGGGTGTCATTACTCCTGTCAGTATAGGCAGAAAGCGTTCGCTGAAATTGATACGTAATGCCTATAAGAAGGGGTTGGCTATCGGAGCCGTTGCGCAGATTGATGAGAAGGTCGAAACTCCAAATCAGAACGATCTGTACGAGGTTGGAACGGTTGCCAATATCTTAAAGGTATTGGAGATGCCGGATGGATCTACAACTGCAATATTGCAGGGAAAACGTAGATTCAAGTTAGATGATATTCTATATACCGAACCTTATCATATGGGTAGAATTACCCTGTTGAAGGAGGTAGCTCCGGATAAGGATGATCGTGAATACAACGCCATTGTTGAGTCTGTTAGAGATTCTGCAAGTAAGTTGGTGAAGTTGTCTTCAGCTTTGCCGCCCGAGGCTAACTTTGCTCTGCGGAATATTGAAAACTCAATGTTCCTGGTGAATTTCGTTACCAATAATTCAGGTCTTGACTTTCCTTCAAGACAACAACTGCTTGAGATAGATGATCCCAAGGAGAGGGCTTCGCTTTTGCTTGAGATTCTGGGCAAACAGATATCTTTGATGAAGTTGAAGAACGAGATTCAGGAGCGCGTAAAAGGCGAGTTGGATAAACAGCAGCGTGAGTACTTCCTGCATCAGCAGATCAAGACTATTCAGGATGAGTTGGGCGATAACCCTATTGACGAGGAGATAGCCGAGCTTGAAACGGCCTCGCTCAGAAAGAGATGGAGACCTAATGTGCAGGCTTGTTTCAATAAAGAGATCGCCAAGTTGAAGCGATTGAATCCGGCCTCGCCCGATTACTCAGTGCAGTATAACTATATCCGTGAAATGCTGGATTTGCCTTGGGATGAGTACTCAGAGGATAATCTGAATCTCAGAAATGCCGAGAAGGTGCTTAATGAGGATCACTACGGTCTTGAAAAGGTTAAGGAACGTATTCTGGAGTATATTGCGGTATTGAAGTTGAAGGCGGATATGAAATCTCCTATTTTGTGTCTCTATGGCCCTCCGGGAGTAGGTAAAACCTCACTTGGTCAGTCGGTAGCACGTGCAATTGGCCGAGAGTATGTCAGAATGTCTTTGGGAGGAGTACATGACGAGAGTGAGATTCGCGGACATCGCCGCACCTATATAGGTTCAATGATGGGACGTGTTCTTCAGAACATCAAGAAGGCAGGAACATCAAATCCGGTATTTATCCTTGATGAGATAGACAAGGTTGGTAAGGATATTCATGGAGATCCCCAGTCAGCCTTGCTCGAGGTTCTGGATCCAGAGCAGAATACCGCATTCCACGATAACTATCTGGATATTGATTACGATTTGTCAAAGGTTATGTTCATTGCTACCGCCAATGATTTGAGCACAATTGCTCCGGCACTGCGTGACAGACTTGAGATTATCGAGGTTAGCGGATATCTGGCAGAGGAGAAACGCGAGATTGCCAAGCGTCATTTGATTCGCAAGCAGTTGGAGAATCATGGCGTAAAGCCTCAGAATATCACTTTCCCTGATAGCGTAATTGATTTCATTATAGAGAAATATACACGTGAATCTGGAGTGCGTGGTTTGGATAAGGCAATTGCCAAGATTGTACGTCAGGTGGCACGTAAGGTTGCCAGCAACAAACGTTTCTTTGTAGTTCTTGACGAAGATAAAGTCAAGGAGTATTTAGGAGCGCCAATATTTATCCGTGAGGAGTATCAGGGTAATGATTTGCCTGGTGTTGTGACAGGATTGGCATGGACGGCTGTCGGAGGTGATATTCTTTTCGTCGAGGCGAGTATCAGTAAAGGCAAAGGTTCTTTGACCATGACTGGAAATCTTGGCGACGTAATGAAAGAGTCTGCAACTATTGCATTGGAGTATATCAAGTCTCATCCTGAGATAATTGGAATCTCTGACACTCTTTTTGAGGAGAAGAGTGTACATATTCACGTTCCCGAAGGAGCTGTGCCAAAGGATGGACCATCGGCAGGTATAACTATGGTAACTGCAATGGCATCGGCCCTGACCGGTAGAAAGGTTAAGAAGGCCCTTGCAATGACCGGAGAGATGACTCTTCGTGGTAAAGTCCTCCCTGTAGGAGGTATTCGTGAGAAGGTTCTGGCAGCAAAACGTTCAGGAATCAAGGAGATTATTCTTTGTTCCGAGAACCAGAAGGATATTGCCGAAATTAAGAAAGAGTACGTTAAAGGTTTGAAATTCCACTACGTCGAGAGAATAGATGAGGTATTGGATATTGCTTTGATCTAATCTCAGCAGAGCAATATTAATAATCTTATAAAGTTCACCTTAATGTGTTAGGGTGAACTTTTTTTTGGGGGCCTTAATTATATACCTTTGTACAGACAAATAAACATAACATATCATACTTTTAGCAATTTGTCATCAATTATATAGATTACGTATGATGTGGCACAGACATTTTCTAAGCAGAGAGGTACAAAAAAAGAAGGTGATTAACAAGTTATACAACTTTTTAGTCACCTTCTCTATCTTTGTGGTCCCACTTGGGCTTGAACCAAGGACTCCCTGATTATGAGTCAGGTGCTCTAACCAACTGAGCTATGGGACCTTAAGGTTATTCGGGATAACCCCGCCTTAATTTCACGGTGCAAAGATAATGATAAATGTTTAATCTTTGCAATAGTTTTACGGAAAAAAAGCTAACTTCGTTGCAGAATTCTATGATTGAGAGGTTATGAAGATAGAGTTATTGGTTATAGGAAAGACAGATGCGGAGTATCTGAAGAGTGGTATTGCGGAGTATGAAAAGCGTCTTACTCGGTACTGTCCCTATGAGATGTGTATAATTCCCGATATTAAGAACTCTAAAAGTATGTCAGAAGCGGTTCAGAAAGAGCGCGAAGGTGAATTGATTCTGTCACATATACAAACATCCGATTTCGTTGTTCTTCTTGATGAACGGGGAAAGAGTTTCTCGTCAACAAACTTTGCGCGGTATATTGAGCAGAAGATGGTTGCCGGGAACAAACGTCTTATTCTGGTAGTTGGTGGTCCATATGGTTTTTCTGATGCTGTATATAGCCGGGCAAACGATAAGATTTCACTATCGGCCATGACATTTTCGCACCAGATGGTAAGATTGATCTTCGTAGAACAACTATATAGAGCAATGACAATATTAAAGGGCGAGCCATATCATCATGAGTAAAAAGAGAAGAGGAAATTACTACTTGCCCTATTTGATCGGCCTCTTATTCATTGTTACAATACTGTGGGAGGGGCTTGGCACTATTGGTAGTGAGGGCGAGTTGGTAGAGCAGATAGAGCAACGCCTGCACGAGCAGGAGCAGCGTGCAGATGCTCTTTTAAATTCGTTAGACTCACTTGAAGATTATGGTAATATAGAGCTTCCTGACGGAGTTGAGCTTTTGGTGCTTCGTGGCGATAATGTAATATCGTGGAGCGACGGAGCTCTCTATTTTGAGGGTATAGATAGTGTCCTTAAAAGTGGTGCCCCGTATGTACGTCTGCACAATGGATATTATGATGTCAGACACAGAAGTTTGTGGGATACTGATTGTTATGCTTTAATTTTGCTAAGAAGTAATTATAATGTCGGCGACTCTTTTCAAAGTGGCGATTTTCCCGATTTTATGAAGATCTCGGACGAGAATGGAGAACAATTGATAATTGAAAGAGCATATTGTGCGGATGATAATCTCCTTCACAATATTGATGGAGAGCCTGTTTGCAGAATATATGCTCCGGGGGGATTCCGGGATCGTTCGGTTAATCATTGGTTATTTGGGTGCTATGCTCTGCTCTATTTAGCTCTTTTTGTTTTGTATGATGAGATTCTTAAGCGCTCTCAAAGGGTTGTAAAACAACTTGTTGTCTTTGTAGCCTTTGTGGTTTTACTCTTTTCGATAATTGCTATTACTGTATATTTTAAGTTCCCTCCATCTATCTTCCGGCTCTCGCTTTTTGATAGGGGGGATAGTGGTTTTATATCTATCGGAGAGTTGTTGCTCTATGTTTATGGAGTGTTCCAGATAATGGCGATAACCATATACAGATTGAAGTCAAATCGTAAAATGCTGGTACCATTCCGTTTTTACATAACAGTAGCCTGGGTGATATTTGTTTATCTATATGCGTCGCTCTTCTCATACATAATTCATGAGTTAATTTTTAAAAATGACCTGTGTATGAATGTAGCGGTAGTCCTGGACATTGGCATCCCTTCGTTGATTGCATATATGGTTATTGCAATGGCTGCAGTGGCATTAGTAGTTGCTTCTGATCGTGTAATCTCGGTGTATAGGGATTTTGTATCCTTTCGTGGAGCACTACTCTCAACATTCCTGGCCTCGCTCGTCATTATTATGGTATCTTTTGCCTCCTGGAGTATGTTATCACCTATAGAGTGGGTGGTATATATGGTTATTCTATGTACAATAGTTATTGGTAGATACAAGGTCAAAATTGATCAGCAAAGAACTATTTACCTTATAATTTTAATAGTATTGAGCGGTTATTTGTTGTTCAACATCCGGGATTGTGAGTCAAAGAAAGAGATTTTGCACCGTGTAGAGCTGGTTGAAAGAATAACTGATGGTGATTTTGCAGTCAATACCAGAATAATGAATGATGGTTATTCAGATCTTTTAATCAATATATCAAACGAGGGTAGAGATTATTATATGTACTCCTATGCAATTTACGATAAAACAGGAGTATTATTGTCAAATAGAGGAGATTACCTCTTTCATAGAGATATGGAGGATTGGATTCCCGTATCTGCGAAAGAGCAATATTTCATTTATGATGAATACTCTCATTTGAGATATCAACTGGACAGTGGTGAAACGCTGTTTGTTTCATTGCCGATAGACTATTTTGGCTCGTCATACTATTTTAATTTTCTATACATCTTTTTGTTGGTTATAATATTCAGTTCATATAACCTGATATACCATCTGAATATTTATGAACCATTTGAGGGACGAGATATAAAAGTGAGAATCAAATACGCTATAAACTTTCTGATATTTGCATTGTTTCTGATATTAACTATTACAACGCTCTATCTAAACTACAACTCTTTGAAAGGTGAGGAACATGATGATGCGTTAATGCTGGCACAATCAATTCTTCAGCGATTGGAGGAGAATGGCAATCCAGACTCGAAGGTACAATTACAATTTAATGTTGACAATCTGTCTGCTATATCAAAAACTGATATAAATATATTTGAGGCCCATTCCGGTAAGTTGTTTTATTCGTCGCGTCCCGAGGTATTCCAAAGCGGTTTTGTAGGGCTATTGGTTAATCCTGGAGCGAGGTCTGCTATTTTAGAGGAGAACGAGAATCGGGTGATACTTGAGGAGAGGATAGGACAACGTCGATGTATGTCGGTTTATGCTCCATTGAATATCGGAGGTGAGGAGTATATTTTGAATGTGCCATATTTTGTTCAGGGATATAACTATGGTCATGAGTTGGCGCAAATAGGAATTGTTGCTATCAATATTACTATAATTTTGATAATGCTCTCCTTCTCTTTGTCGGCTTGGATTGCCAATTGGATGATTCAACCCTTGACGCTTGTAACCGAGAATCTGAAGCGTATGCAACTTAATGGTAAGAATGAGAAGATTCGATACAATCGGAATGATGAGGTAGCAATCCTTGTTAAGCAGTATAATGATGCCATAGATAATCTGGAGGAGAGTGTTAAGCTGTTGGCTCAATCGGAACGTGAAGGAGCGTGGAGAGAGATGGCAAGGCAGATTGCCCATGAGATTAAAAATCCTCTGACTCCAATGCGTCTGAATATTCAATTTCTGCTGCGCTCAATGGAGCTTGAGGATGATGAGGCTTTTAAGTTGAGGTTCAAAGAACTCTCGTCCGTGATATTGGAGCAGATCGATTCGATGGCTGCTACAGCGACAGCTTTTTCAGATTTTGCCAAATTGCCAAAACAAAATCCGCAACGATTCGATTTGGTACAGTTACTGAGAAGTGAGGTGATGCTATTCCGTGATAGCGGAGTCAATTTTATTGAGGTGTATCCGGACTCTTATATGATTTACACCGATAAGATTCTGGTTGGCAGGGTGCTAGTAAATCTGATAAAGAACGCAACTCAGAGCATCTCGCCCGATGTAGATGGCGAGGTTACAATATCACTTGCTCCGCTAACTGATGACGTAGTTCAGATATCTGTTTCAGATAATGGAGAGGGAATAGATGAATCGATACGTAAAAAGATATTTGAACCCAACTTCTCAACAAAGAGCGATGGTATGGGGCTTGGGCTGGCAATAAGTAAACGTATTGTTGAGGCTTTAGGCGGAACGATAACTTTTTGTTCTAACCCTATGGGAGGAACAGAATTTATTGTAACTTTGAGCAATGTAAATGATTAAGGTATGAAAAAGCATATTCCAAACATTATAACATGTCTGAATGTGACATGTGGGTCAATAGCTATAGTTGCAGCAACTCTTTATAATGATATTATAGTTGCAGCGTGTTTTATACTGTTAGGAATGGTTTTTGACTTTTTTGATGGCCTGACAGCGCGAGCACTTGGAGTAAAATCGGAGTTGGGCAAGGAGCTGGACTCCCTGGCTGATGTATGTTCGTTTGGTGTGGCCCCTGCAATATTGGCCTATCTTCTGATATCTGAGTCTGTACAGATAACCTCGGGGTCGTCGTGGTTGGCAGTTACTCCAATCCTTATTCCTGCACTCTCGGCATATCGATTGGCAAAATTCAATCTTGATACACGCCAGACAGTGAGTTTTATAGGTATGCCAACTCCTGCTAATGCTCTTTTTTGGGTTGGGTTAGTCTTTGGAAAAGAGTGGGCTCCTGAAATTTATGATGCAATATTTGGTTCTCCTGTAGTTCTGGCAATCTTTGCAGTAGGTTTTGCCATAGCACTTATCTCTGAGTTGCCTATGTTTTCGTTGAAGTTACAGGGATTCGGCTGGCGTGGTAATGAGTTGTTGTATATA
>JAGBFU010000055.1 GCA_017936285.1 Marinifilaceae bacterium
AAGCTCGGACGAAATGGTCGGACGATGCCTTCGATGCACTATAGGGACTATGTGGATCATACTTTGTTGTCTCAACAAAGAATTCATTACCATACGGTCCGTTACCTGCACCATCACCCTCCGGGCGGGTTAAATCCAATGCACCATAAACCTCATCGGTAGAGATATGGTAAAAACGTTTGCCATTATACCTCTCATCGCTCGCCTCCCATGCCAATCTTGCAGCCTGAAGCAAAGACAATGTTCCCATCACATTTGTTCTGGCAAATGTAAAGGGATCTTTGATACTTCTATCAACATGACTCTCAGCAGCCAGATGGATAACTCCATCTATAGAATACTCCTTAAAGAGCGATGTTACCAGATCGAAATCACAAATATCTCCTTTTACAAAGGTATAATTCTCACAATCCTCTATATCCTTTAAATTTGCCAGATTTCCGGCATAAGTCAACTTATCCAGATTGACAACTCTGTAATCCGGATACTTAGTCACAAAGAGACGCACTACATGGCTCCCTATAAAACCAGCTCCGCCCGTAATCAGAATTGATCTTTTCATACCTCTATCCCTCCAATCGTAATATGCATCTTTTTAATGCCTCTTTCCAGTGAGGAATTACGACATTAAATACCTTTTTCACCTTACTTTTATCCAACACACTGTAGTGTGGTCTTTTCACCTTACTTGGAAACTCATCGCTATGACATGGCAATACAGCGCACTGATTACCACTCATCTCCACTATCTCCAAAGCAAAATCGTACCAGCTGCACACCCCCTCATTGGCAAAGTGATATATTCCACTCTTCTCACTACAGAAATCTGCATCCTCGACAACCTTACAGATAAGTTTTGCCAAATCGGCTGCATAGGTAGGTGTTCCAACCTGGTCAAAAACCACATTCAATGAATCCCGTTCGCCACTCAATCTGCGTATGGTTTTAACAAAATTGTTACCATACTCTGAGTAGAGCCAGCTTGTACGGAATATCATATAGTAACATCCGCTCTGTATAACTGCCTGTTCACCGTAAAGTTTGGTTTTACCGTAAACTCCCAAAGGATTCACATCCATCTCTTCCGTACAAGGCACACAACCGTTACCCTGGAAGACATAATCGGTTGAGATGTGAATCAACTTTGCATTATGCTCACTGCAAACAGTAGCAAGATTTGAGACTGCCGTACCATTAATCAGTAAAGCATTGTCATAATCATCCTCGGCCCTATCCACATTGGTATATGCCGCACAGTTAATTATCACATCTATATTATTATCAACCACACAATTACGTACAGCTTCGATATCCGTTATATCTAACTCGGCAACATCGGTAAAGAGAAAAGTATTCCCGAAATTGGGTGCCAATTTTCTTATCTCACTTCCCAATTGACCATTGCTTCCCGTTACTAGTATATTCATCCTATCAGTTAATTTCTAAATGCAAAGATAATAAAAGCATTGTTCTTTACAACGAAAACTTGCGTCTATTAAAGAAATCGTACAAATATTTAATTCTTATATGAAGAATAAAATGTGACATTCCTCTTTCAGCCCGCAAAAATAGTACAAAAGAGATAAGAGATACGCACAAAAATAGAGAAAGTTTACAAATTCATAGACAAATTATTACCAACCATCTAAATTCTAATAAGCAATCGTTAACATTTCAAAAAAAAATACTATCTTTGCCGAAAACAATCATTAAACACATCAATTGTTATGTTATACGAAAAAATAATTCCAGCACAGGGACACTCTTTTGAGAAGAGATCAATGAAGATGAAACACTTTTCAGTTCATTGGCATCATCATGATGAGTACGAGTTGATTCTTATCACTGCCGGACACGGTAAACGTTTTACCGGAAATAAGGTAGCACCTTTTCAGGAAGGAGATCTTGTTCTTATCGGTCCCAACATGCCGCACTTCCATCTATGCGATGAAGCATACTTTGAGCAGAACAAATTAGAGGTTGGTTCAGAATCAGTGTACTTCACTGACGCAATCTTCCCTAACAACATGGAGACAAGCCGAGAGTTTGCAACAATAAGACGCATGCTTAAGGATAGTAAAATGTGTCTTAAATTCGAGACCAACGGTGGATTGAGCGACCCGATTGCACAAAGACTTCTGCAACTTAACAGCGATGGCGGATTCAAATCTCTAACAGAGCTGTACGATATCCTATACACTCTCAGCAACTATCGTTACGAGACACTTATTGCCGAGGATATCACCGTTGAATTGACCGAAGAGGAGTTGCAACTGCCAGGCAACAGAGCATTCCAGTACATCAACCAACACTTTAAAGAGAAAGTTACTTTGAGCGAGGTTGCTGAGTATGCAGGATTGACACCTGCAGCACTGTGTCGTCGTTTCAAACAGATTGCAGGAAAGAGCCTGTTTGACTATTTGAGTGAGGTGCGTATTGAGTTCAGTTACAAACTGCTCTCTGAGTCATCACTACCAATTTCGACAGTAGCTAATGAGTCAGGATTCCAGAATGTATCACACTTCAACAGAGTATTCAAAAAACTCTCAGGTGTAACACCTAAGGAGTATAAGCGCAACCACTACAGAAGAATATAATTCGGTTGCATAAAGATAAAAGAAGCAGTAGTTATACTACTACACAAAATAAGAGGTTATCCAACAAGTTTTTGTTTGATAACCTCTTGCTTTTTATAGATGGTATATAAATGATAACCAACTACTGAGGAGGATTTAACTTATAGGTTGTTACATTCATGATTGCACTGCCTACTCCATTGCCTATAGCCATCAGCAGAATATACCCAAATGCCTTGGCACTCCATGCAGACGCAATGGTAAAATACCCCATATTGGCAATACTATGCTCAAATCCACTCATTATGAAAATAACCACAGGCAATATCACAAAAAGCCATGACTTAGAGCGCCTGTACGAATCCACAGCTAAATACATCATAACACCACACGCTATTGACAATATAAAAATACTCCATAACGAATCAGCCATCTTTGCCTCAACAAGCGGCTCTGCAACACCACGCAGTTTTTCTCCATAACGTGTAACTCCCACCGCACTACCAAGCAGTAACGACCCTGCCAGATTGCCAAGAATGGTAAGCACTATGCGACGAAAACCTACCTGGCGCAAATAGCCAATTTTTCCGGTATAGAGCCATAACTCTCTGCATACAATGGTCAACAAACCAAAAGAGAAGAGCGTTGCCCCTTTTATCTTCATTTCACACATCATAAAGACTATACAGCCAAAGCAGATCATCACTCCCGCAAGCACGGCCTTTACAAACACCTCATAACTATCCTTTAATAGTTCTCTGTTCATATCTATAAATCGTTTAACATCATTACAACATCATATTTCAACGGGTCGCACTCCGACCATTCCCTATAGTGAGACGTAAGCTCCTCCACCGCCCTCCAATTCGCAGTTGCACCGGAAATCAAACCCCGGCTACGAGCCTCTCTAACCACGTGTACATCCAAAACAGCATACAACTCTCCTTCGGATATTGAACTCCATAACCCCAAATCAGGTACCCCCGTTCTGACCATCCATCTGAGATACATACACAATCTTTTACACGCCGATTTGCCACTCACACTGCCCAAACGTGCCGGAGCCGTGATCTTCGCAAGTTGTTCAACATATCCTCCACTCACTCCTCTACCCTGCAATACATACTCTTCGAGAGACTCATACTTCCCATATAGATCTCTTAAAGCTCTGCACACCTCCTTAAAGGCCTTTCCAAACAGAGTTCTGTGAATACACCTTCCATCAGGCAGAGATTCAAAATCACCATTCATCAAGAAACGATATGGTTCCCAGTTCATCAACTCCATAAGCTTCGTTGCATTTGAACGTATCATCTTTCTGTTTCCCCATGCTATCATGGCTACAAATAGCGCACCAATCTCAATATGCTTCACATAAGAGTCATCTCTTTGAAGCTTCGCCCGCAGAGTATATACAATACTCAAAGGATCAGCATTGACAAAAGAGTCTGCATCAAAACCCTCCAATCTGCTATCCAACAACTCTTTATACTCTACCAAACTACTCTTCACTGCAATCATTGATTATGCTCCAACAACTCATTATGAATCTCCTTCTTCGGCATAACACCAAATTGTTTCAACTCGGTCAGCTGTTTGGTAAGATTACCTCTTCCTGTTACCAGTTGTTTTTCGGCCTCGCCATAAATAGTCACAAGCGAATCTATCCTTCCACGCATCTCGACAAATGTCTTGCTGAACACTGCAAACTTTTCGTACATTGTAGTCGCTGCATTGATGATACTCTCAACACTTCGCTCCTGCCGTCTCGACTGCCACATATTGTATATCACATTCAGCGCCAGCATCAGATTTGTCGGGTTTATTATGACAACTTTTGCTCGGTAAGCATCAGAGAAGAGTTTCATATCATTCTGTAATGCCAGCAGATAGGCACCCTCGTTCGGAATAAACATCAAAACCAACCCCATGCTATCCTTTACATGACTTGCATACCCCTTCTCACTCAACTCCGCAATATGCTTTCGAACCGACTTCAAATGGTCAAGCAGATGTCGTTCGCGTTCGGAATCGTCATCGCAACACATATAGTTACAATAGGCGGTCAACGACACTTTTGAATCAATCACTATCGACCCCTTATCGGAAAACTTCACAACAACATCCGGAATAAGACGATTACCATCATCACCAACTACAGCCTTCTGAGTAAAGAACTCAACACCCTCACGCAGTCCCGACTCCTCAAGAATATCCTTCAAAATAGCCTCGCCCCAGTTACCCTGCATCTTTGGTTTAGACTTCAAAGCCTCGGCCAGATTATTTGCATCCTTTCCCAAACGCTGTGTCTGCTCCATCAATCCACGAATAATCTGTTCCATTTTGGACGAGGTTTCAATTCCACTCTTCTTGCTCTGTTCAACCTCATTCTTAAAGGAGTCAAGTTTCTCACGCAGAGGCAACAGCAAACTATCAATACTCTCTTTGTTCACCTGCTTCATACCCTCACTCTTACGTTCAAGTATCTCATTTGCAAGTTTCTCAAACTCAGCCTTCATTGTAGCCAAACGCATCTCAAATTGGCTCTCCTGTTCAGCACGCATCCTCTCGTAATTCTCCTTTTCAGATTTGCGCAACTCCTCTTGTGCCTTTTCGAGCGAAGCATATCTCTCACGCTCTGACTCCAACTGCAAGTCAGACTCACGTCTCAAGGATTCAAGCTGCAAGTCAGACTCACTGCGCAACCGCTCCAAACGGAGCTCCGCCTCGTTTCGCTGCTGCTCAAGGCGCATCTCATTCTCGTTCCGTAAACGCTTCAATATCATTTCAGACTCGTTACGTTGCAGTTCCAACTGCGACTCTAACTCATTGATTTTAATCTGAAATTCAGCCTCCTGTCGTATCTTGTCAGTACCACTTCTAACCTTGCCCCTTAAAACCACTATCAACATGACAATTGCAACAACTGCCAAAATCACTGTCAAAAGATCCATCGCTCAAAAACTTTACCTCAACAAAGATAATCTATTTCCCGTTTTTTTCATAGCGGCGCACGAACCACACCATGCAAACAGCTGAAAGGATGGCAAAACCGGCTCCAATCAAGGCAGAATAAGAGTATGGATCCGGAACATTGTGATGCTCAGGCAAACCACCAAGATAGGCACCCAAAGCATTACCAAAATTAAAGGCAATCTGAATACTTGCACCACCCATCAACGCTGCACCATAAGAGTATCTGATAATCAAGAGCTGCTGCGGACATGAAAGAGCGAATTGTCCCGAATAGCACATAATCATAGCCATCACCATAACTACCGCATAATAGGAGTAGAAATGTATCAGTATCGTTCCTACAAATATCAAACCTCCCGAAAAGGCGGCTGCACGGCCCGGAGTAAACTTATCGGAAAAACGTCCGGAAAGTAAATTACCGGCAACCATTGCCATACCGGCAACAACCATCAAAGGTGTAAGCATCTCTTCGCTAAATCCCGAATTGATTGTAAGAATTGGGCGGATATAACTTGAAACACTAAACACTCCTACACTTCCGCAGAATGTAGCCAAAAGAATCAGCCACGCTCCAAGGTGCTTAAACATACGGAATTGGCTTCTAAAACCGGTATCCTCCATTGCAGGCATAAATGGCACCCACTTATGCAAAATATAGACTGTAAACACACTGCAAACCGCTGCAAGTAAAAAGGTATAACGCCATGAAACCCAAACACTAAGAGCCGTTCCAATGGGCACACCTATCACATTTGCAATAGTCATGCCGGCAATCATAATACTCACCGCCTGAGTCTCCTTTCCCTTAACGGCCAATTTCCCGGCAACAATACTCGCCACACCAAAATAGGCACCATGAGGAAGGCCTGAAATCAAACGTGCTACAAGCAAGAATATATAGTTGGGCGAGGCCGCTGCCATCAAGTTTCCCACAGCCATTACCACTGCCAAGAGAATCAAAATTCGCTTCAACGGCATTCTTCTGATTGCCAACAACAATGGTGCACCAATACAAACACCCACTGCATAGGCCGAAATCAAATGTCCTGCCTGCGGAATTGTAACACTCAAATCATTTGCAACATCGGTTAAAATACCCATCATTACAAACTCTGCAATTCCCAAAACCAGCGTACCAAACGCCAATGCAACCAAACTCTTCATCATATCATAATAAATCAAAAAATCCACCTTTCACCTTTCACCCTCCACCTTATAATATCCCACAAAATTATTAAAACACACGAAACCTCGCCCAAAATAAAGAAAATAAGTTCACGAAAAAACCAAACAATCGTTTGCAAATCTCGTAAAAAGAGTCGATTACTAACCAAAAATTTTAAATATGAAACATGAGTATGAGTTAGTTCCATTCTATTCATCAATCTTAGATGACTTCTTTGGAACAAAATTCGAGAATCCTGAGCGTAAAAAACTACCTGCAATGAACATCCAAGAGGATGAAAAAACATTGAAAATTGACCTTCGTGTTCCAGGCATGAAAAAGGAGAACATCCATGTATCGTATGAGAATGGTTATCTGACAATTTCAGGCAGTAACGACAAGGAGTGTAAGGAGAAAGAGTGTACAGACAAGGAGTGCAAAGGCGACAAGAAATACCTTCGCAAGGAGTTCTGTTGCTGCTCATTCGAGCGCACAATTTCAATTCCTCAGGAGCACTACATGGTTAACGATGCAAAGGCTGAGTACAAAGATGGCATTCTACATCTATGCATTCCAAAGGTAGAGGAGAAAAAGAGCGAACCAACCAAAATCGAAATCATGTAGAATCAGCCCTAAAGATAAAAGGCTGTACTCTATTGGTCAAAACTGACCAAAACAAAAACCAACAGAGCCGAGCTTAACCCTCGGCTCTACTCATCTTTTATTCCTAATTCACTCTTCACTCCTAACTCTTAACTCTTAACTCTTAACTCTTAACTATAAATTCCTAATTCCTCATTCCTAATTATTCACTGTTCACTCTGAATCATCCTAAATAATGTTTACAAATTTAACATATCATATGTAAACCTATTTTAGGACAAAACAAGTTTGCCTTCTGCATTCGGCTTGCACTAATGTTCGCCATTGCTGCGCAATGACGCAAAATCGGCGGCGCCTCAGCATAGTGCAAATAAATTTGCCCTCTGCGTTCGGCTTGCACGATTTTTCCTAATTCCTAATTCCTAATTCC
>JAGBFU010000056.1 GCA_017936285.1 Marinifilaceae bacterium
AATTCCTAATTCCTAATTCCTAATTAACTCTTCACTCCTAACTATTCACAACCTTCGCCTTTCTGCGGAAGAAGAGAGCAGTTATCAAAGCAGGTATCAATGTTGCCATCAACACTCTGATCGCCTCAACAAAACCCAAAAACGAAGGCGTTACCATTGAGGAGAGCACATCTTTATAACTCTCTTGCAACTCAGGCTTATCAGCAAACATCATTGTCATATTCTGCTCAAGCACCTCCATTACCGCAGGCATCAACTCCAGATTCTGAGTGTATGTGTAGTATATGTAAAATCCATATATCACCGAAGCCACTAACACTATGTAATAGGCTACCCCAAATGCTCGCATAAATGTAAAGCGTCTATCCTGAGGGATTCCGTTTCTGCTCATCATCACACCAAACACCATTCCAAATGTATGCAGCATATAGACTGCAGTTGTAGTATTCTCCGAGATAATCGGATTCTCTCCCTTGTTGAAATAGATTGCCGCACTCATACACATAAAACCTCCCAGCGCAAATCCAAACAGGGTATCTTTCAAGGTTTGATTTATTTTCATTGTTTTTTAGGTTTTGAACGCAAATATACCTTCTCGCCCGGCACAAGTCGGGTTGATGGTGTATAGCCATTAAATTTGATTATTGATTTTATCTTTACTCCATATTTTTGCGATATCTCATATATCGTATTTCCTTCACGCACACGACAATAAGGATAACCCATAGCCGCTCTGTTCCTTTTGCTTTTCAAATAAACAAGATCGCCCGGTTGCAAATCATCACGCCCCTTATCGTTGAATTTCAAAATTCTTTTCAACTTAATTCCATAGTAACGGGCAATCTTTTCATAACTATCGCCACTTCGGGCCTCAATACACTCTACCCGGTTTATAACCTCTACCCGGTTGGGATATGCCTCCGGATCATACAGCGAAGCCGATGCAACCTCCTTTGTATCGTAGTAATACAATTTCTCCTCCTCGATAATCTTTATAAGTTTCTCCGCATAAGTGGGCGATGTTGCATAGCCGGCACTCTTCAACCCCTTTGCCCACCCCTTGTAGTCGGTGGCTTTCAGGTCAAAAAGGAATGAGTAACGAGGCCTCGTCCGCAAAAAATCACTATGATCGCGCCACGACTCCTCTACATCATCGTAGTGACGAAAACACTCATTTGGAGCATCATCGTCCATATAAAAGCCCTTGCCCTGCCAATCATGACACTTTATTCCGAAGTGATTCTTAGCCTTGACAGCCAAAGTGGAACGACCTGAATTTGACTCCAATATTCCCTGCGCCAACGATATACTGGCTGGAACACCAGTTCTTTTCATCTCTTTAACTGCCAATTCAGAATATTTATGGATATATGCACGTCTGGCATGGTTGTGCTCCTGTGCCACGGAACTCAACACTACACAGCAGATTAGCAATAATAAAATAGACCTCTTAAACATACATTTTCTTAAAAACAGTCCAAAGGTAATAAAAATAACATTACCTTTGCACCAAAATTAAGTATATCATGGATTTTATTGAAGAGGACATTTTCGACGGCTTCCGTATGGAGCAACGTTTCGATAAGGAGAGAACTGAGAAGCTGGCATACCACTACAAAGAGATTCTATCGCTTTTAGGCGAGGATGCCGACCGGGAGGGATTACTGAAAACACCCATCCGGGTTGCCAAAGCTATGCAGTTTCTGACTCAGGGATACTCTCAAGACCCCATTGAAATACTAAAATCCGCCCTCTTTAAAGAGGATTATCGTCAAATGGTAATTGTCAAGGATATAGAGATTTACTCTATGTGCGAACACCATATGCTACCATTCTTCGGCAAGGCTCATGTTGCATATATTCCAAATGGACAAATAACCGGATTGAGCAAGATTGCACGTGTTGTTGAGTGCTATGCTCGTCGCCTGCAAGTACAGGAGCGTTTAACCCAACAGATAAGAATGTGCATCGAGGAGGCTCTTCAACCACTTGGAGTTGCCGTTGTCATTGAGGCGAAACATATGTGTATGGCTATGCGCGGAGTTCAGAAACAGAACTGCGTGACGACTACATCGGACTTTAGCGGAGCATTTGAAAAATTAGCGACACGCAATGAGTTCATAAAACTTATTGGCAGTGAATTACATTAAGATAAAATAGAAGATTATGAAGAAAGCGTATGTATTTCCCGGACAGGGAGCACAATTCGTAGGAATGGGAAAAGAGTTGTACGAAAGCTCTCCCCGCGCAAAAGAGATGTTCGAGAAAGCAAACGAGATCCTCGGATTCAGAATCACCGATCTTATGTTCAATGGAACTGACGAGGACTTGAAACAGACAAAGGTTACTCAGCCTGCAGTATTCCTTCACTCTGTAATTTTGGCAGATAGTCTAACAGAAAAACCGGATATGGTTGCCGGACACTCGTTGGGCGAGTTCTCGGCATTGGTTGCATCAGGAGCATTAAATTTTGAGGATGGCTTACGTTTGGTTCACGCCCGTGCAATGGCTATGCAAAAGGCTTGCGAGGCAACACCGTCAACAATGGCCGCAATCATCGGATTGACAGACGAGGTTGTTGAGGAGATTTGCAAGAGCATTGAGGACGAGGTTGTTGTACCTGCTAACTATAACTCACCTGGGCAGATTGTAATTTCGGGAACAATGAAGGGAGTTGAGCTGGCATGTGCCAAAGCTACCGAGGCAGGAGCAAAGCGAGCATTACCATTGAAGGTCGGCGGAGCATTCCACTCTCCAATTATGGAGCCTGCTCGCCAGGAGCTTGAGGCAGCAATCAAAGCAACAAACTTCTCAGCCCCGATTTGTCCTATCTATCAGAATGTTGATGCAAAGCCTCATACTGATCCAGAGGAGATTAAAGAGAACCTGATTGCACAGTTGACCGCATCGGTTCGCTGGACCCAAACCATGAGCAATATGATGGCTGACGAGTGTAACAACTACCTTGAGATTGGCCCCGGAAAGGTTCTTCAGGGATTGATCAAAAAGGCAAACAGAGAGGCAGAGGTCAACGGTTTGCAATAAAGTGCTAATCTTAACAAATCTAATAGAGTTCCCCGGTTGGGGAACTTTTTTTTATCTCAAAATATTTAAATTTCGATAAAATTCCCTATCTTAGCAAATTGAAATATTAGGCAAAACAAGGTGAAGGCTATTAACAACAAACAAGGTATAAATATAGCACTACGAGTGGCAGTCATTGCTATCGTATGTGCAGTTATTGTGTGGTTAATGCCTAAGGTTGGAACCTTCCAGTATGAATATGACGCTGGTATGCCATGGCGTTACGAAACACTTAATGCCCCCTTTGATTTTCCAATCTACAAAACTGAGAGTGAAATTGAGGAGTCTATCAGCAACAATCTTAAGAACCACTCTCCTCTTTTCAATAAAAGGGAGGATATCGGTCAAAGTGCAACAACATCAATTTGCCAAAAGATTGCCTCTATAATTGGAGACTCCACCGAGACCTACAAGAAGTTAGCCGATAATATCGAAAAAATATATACTGCAGGAGTCATTCAATATCCTGAATCTATGCAGGAGAATATTCCTGCAAGAGTGAAGATTGTTGAGAAAAATTATGGTCAGGATGTTGAGACAAATACACTATTCACTCAAAAAGAGGCCTATATCGAGATTATTGAATTGATTGAAACCTCGCCAATATCACAACAAAACAGAGAGGATTTGAAGAGAGCATCATTAAATGAGTCTCTTGCTCCGAATGTCATTTTTGACGAGGCCAAGAATCGTAGTGAGCTTCAGAAAATTCAGAATACCACCAGTCCAACAAAGGGAATGGTGACACAAGGAGATCAAATCATTGCAAAGAGAGAGATTGTAACCAATGACAAGATACAGTTGCTGAACTCTCTTAAAACCGCCTATCAGACAAACGCCAATATTACATTTAACAATACAAATCGTATAACAATAGGACAGAGTCTGTTAGTGCTTCTGGCTCTCGTTGTTTACTCGATATTCTTCTTTTACTCTAAACGCAATATCCTGTATAACAACAAAAGTTTTATCTTTTTGTATGTAATGCTATTGGCGATGGCTATGTCAGGAGCTTTGGCATATCACGAGAATCTGAACTTTTATGCAATTCCGGTACTCTTCTTTGTCATTGTTGTAAACATCCTGATTGGCAGCCGTTCTGCTCTGTATCTGCTTATCAGTGGAACAATTCTGCTATCCTGTTTTGCTCCGGACAGATTTGAGTACACATGTATGCAACTAACTGCGGGTATTGTAGGAATCTTCCTGCTCTCATCACTACAGAGACGCGGACAACTCTTTCTTGCCACACTTATGATATATGTAACTTACGTAGTGGCATACATAGCCTTGACTCTGATGAAACAAGGTTCTATTCAGGTGACTGCCTTAAACACTCTGTTATGGTTATTGGTAAATTGTCTGTTGCTTACATTGGCATATCCGGTTATTTATCTTTTTGAACGAGTGTTCGGATTCACATCCGAGACAACGCTTATTGAGTTATCCAACCCTCATCACCCCGCACTGCGCGAGCTGACAAAAAAGGCTCCGGGCACATTCCAGCACTCGTTGATGGTAGCAAATATGGCCGAAGAGGCTATTTACAGAATTGGTGGCAATGTGCTATTAACAAGAACCGGAGCACTATACCACGACATTGGCAAGAGCGAAACTCCATTTTTGTTTATTGAAAACCAATCCGGTGGAGTAAATCCCCATAACACAATGGAGTTTGACCAAAGCGCACAAAGCATCATTCATCATGTAGAGGCCGGTGTAGAGTTGGCTAAACACTATAATCTACCCGATGTGATTGTGCAATTCATAAGAACTCACCATGGCAAGAGCAGGGTAAAATACTTCTACAACTCATACAGAAATAAGTATCCCGATGCTATTGTTGATGAAGATATATTCACCTATAAAGGTCCCGACCCCTCTACAAAAGAGTGTAGCGTAGTGATGATGGCTGATGCTGTCGAGGCGGTTGTTCGTACTCTGAAAGAGAAGAGTGAAGAGAGTATCTCAAATGCGATAAGCAATATTATTGACGCACAGATTGCTGAGGGACGCTTTAAGGATTCAGATATAACCTTTAAGGACATCTCACTCATCAAGGAGGCTTTTCTTGAGGTATTGACCAGTGTTTACCACTCAAGAGTTGCCTACCCAAAACTTAATATTGAAAAAGAGAAAGAAAATAATAGTCTTGATTTAAATCCTTCAATCGATGACACAGAAAGCCATAACAATTAAAGATCTAGCAGAGAAATTAAACATCTCTGTTTCAACTGTATCAAGAGCATTAAAAGACAACCCTGAAATAAGTCAGACAACACGCCGCCAGGTACAGCTGTTGGCAAAGGAGTTGGGTTATCGTCCTAATCCTATTGCAGTAGCACTGAAAACGCACAAGAGCTACACAATCGGAGTGATTGTTCCTCAGATTGTCAACTCATTTTTTGCCTCTGTAGTCAGAGCCATCGAGGATGTCGCCGAAATGCATGGTTATAATGTATTGGTCAGCTCATCAAATGAACATTTCGAGAAGGAGCAGAAGAATGTTGACGTATTCTTAGGTATCAGAGTTGATGGTATTATTATATCTCTGGCCCGCGAGACTACAAGCTATGACCACATCAAGGCTATTCAGGCATCAAATACTCCTCTAGTCCTTTTTGATAGAACTACAACCGACCTTGAGGCATCAAGAGTTGTGGCCAACGATGCCGATGCAGCATGTAAGATTGTGCAACACCTTATTGACGGAGGAGCAAAGAGTATCGCTCTTATCACTGGTCCGGAGCAGCTATCAATAGGACGTAACAGAATGAAGGGTTATCTACGTGCTATGACAAATAACAATCTGGAGATCAACAACGATTATGTGCTGAGATGCAAGGATTTTACAGTTGAAGCAGCCTACGAGGTAACCTGCAGATTGCTTGATAGTCAAAAATGTCCGGACGCTTTCTTTGGAATTAATGATGAGATGGTTATAGGAGCAATGAAGGCGCTTAAAGAGAGAAATATCCGAATTCCTGAGGATGTTACACTATTCGGATTCTCTAATTCAAAGCGATCACGTTATATGAGTCCTACAATAAGCACGATTGACCAATTCCCACACGAGGTTGGAACCAAGGCTGCAGAGTTGCTCTTTGAGCAGATTCTCTTCCCTAAACATGCCAAGATTCGTGAGCGAGTAGTTAATTGCGAATTGCTTATCAGAGAGTCATCAGATAAATCTGCCATAAAGGGATAATTATCCTATTATAAGATATATGGAGATTGCCATTAAGAACGTCAAGAAGGTTACAAAGAACCATTCCGACATTAACGGCATTACGCTTAATATAAAGTCCAACGAGGTTATTGGAGTTATAGGGGCCGATGGTGCCGGAAAGACCACCTTGATGCGTCTTTTGACAACTTACTATTCACCTGATGATGGCGAAATACTTTATGACGGAGTATCAATATATAAAGATAAATCACTCTACAAGAGTAATATCGGCTACATGCCTCGCGCCAATCCTCTCATAGAGAATATGAGCGTAAACTCATTTTTAAAATTTGTAGCAAAAGCGAGTGGAATGCCTCAATACCTTATACCCACCAGGATTATGGATGTATTGAGAGAATGCCATCTGGAGGTAGACCAAAACAGCCCGATAAAGTACCTCTCAAGAGGAGCAAAGAGAAGAGTGGGCATTGCACAAGCTGTCATTCACCGCCCTGCCCTACTGCTTTTAGACCACCCAACAGCGGAGTTGGATCCGAAACAGGCAGAGAATATCCGTGAGATCATCAAGACTCAGACCAAGGGACGTACCACTATTCTATGTTCACAGAATACCACCGACATTTGGGAAATCTGCTCAAGAATCATCTTTCTCAATAAAGGTGTAGTTACCGCCGACACATCAATTGAAGAGCTCAAAGAACTTAAATATAACACCCCGGTATATAAGGTAATTTTATCTCCTTCTGAACCACAGGAGTACATTACCGAAATATTGAATCTTAAAGGGGTTGAAAAAGTTGAATGTAACAAAGGAGCAGCATACGTTTACACAAACAGCACAGATTGTATAACTATAGAGAGGGATATATTTGAATTGTGCATGGAGCGAGGATGGTATATTAACAATATATCGAAGCTCGAACTTACCAACGAGGAGATTTTAAAGAGACACCTATATAACCTGTAACAATGAAGATCACCAATCTGCTTAAACATGAACTGAGTTTATATACCAAAAACTGGTCACTTGTGATATCTATGTTCGTGAGTGTCTGCATCAGTTCGTTCTACGTATGGTTCTCAAGTCAAAATATCTTTAACATTGGCCACGCATCTCTGAATATACTATTCTCTACATACTACTGGCTACTCATGATATTCGTACCCTATATCACAATGGGCAAAATTTGTGATGAGAAATCATCAGGAACCCTTGAACTCATCATGAGCAAAGCTATCAAAACCAGTAATATAATTACAGCCAAATGGCTTGCATCGTTTATTATAATACTCATACTGCTTCTATCTACCA
Organism: Marinifilaceae bacterium; assembly: GCA_017936285.1. Classification (GTDB taxonomy): domain Bacteria; phylum Bacteroidota; class Bacteroidia; order Bacteroidales; family Marinifilaceae; genus RGIG9079. The sequence goes on from JAGBFU010000056.1 coordinate 7,587, forward strand.
TTCCATTTTGCATTACAATTGGACAACTTGGCAATTTGGATTGGGGTGCAACTCTCGGCGGCTACTTTGCACTAATGTTGCACGGTTCAATGATTATATCAATAAGTCTTTTTACATCAGCAAATTCAAAGAGTTCATTCAATGCACTATTCTCCACGTGGATTATCCTGCTAATTATACTGGCAATTCCTCCTACTATCCTGCTGTTCGACATGAAAGGTGCATGGGATATTGTACTGATGAGATTCTCGCTGAATGAATATTTCAAATATATGGGTAGCGGACTTATATATATCCATGGCATTGTATTATATATAAGCATTACTACTATTTTCGGTGTTTTAACCGGGTTCTCGCTTACCAAAGAGACCCATTACAAAAAGGATACTATCAAACGCTTTGCCATTATCGTTTGTGCACTTATCATTATTGGAGGGAGCTACTGTTTTCCTCTTAGAGCAGATTTAACCTCTAGTGGCAAATTTTCGCTTAGTCCCGTAACGGTTACAACCATAAAAAAGAATAACATTCCTGTCACGATAAATGTTTTCTACTCCGAAAATATCCCTGCAGAATCACTACGATTCAGCAGAGAGCTATTTATGCTCCTACGTTCATTCCGAGCAGAGAGCAATGCTCCGTTTGTAGTCAAGAACATTATTGTCGAGAACGAAGAGAACAGATTATTCGCAAAAAGTAATGGAGTACAACCGATAATTATAAGAAATGAGAGAGATGATTCCGACGAGGAGTGCTATTTTGGAATATCAATCCAAGTAGGAGAAGAGAGTAAAACTACCATCACTCCATTAACCCCGCATACCCCTGTTGAATATGAACTGACCAGGGCGATTCGTTTAGCATCGGTCGAAGCAAAACCCAATATAGGCTTCGTTTATGGACATGGCGAGAGTGCCCCCGAACTGATTACATCCCTTTTGACTGAGCTCGGGAAAAGTTCAACAATCACACCGGCTAATCTAAGAAACAGGAACTCGCTAAATGGGGTCGATGTTGTATGTATTATTGGAGCCAATACTCCATTTAGCATGACAGAACTCACCAATCTACACAACTACCTCGAAGAGGGAGGAAGAGCCTTTATAGCACTAAATCATGCAAACGGACGAGTTCATAATCTGCAGGGGAGCAACTGGTTTACAATCAACAGAACAGGAATTGAAGATCTGCTTGGATATATGGGTATGAAGATAAACTACGACCTGATTATTGATAACAATTGCGGTACACTAAATATCTCTGATCAAAATAAGAATATCACCTCAAATCAAAATGTCAGATTCCCATATTTCCCGGTAATCACACATTTTAGTAATCATATCATAACATCCGGACTGAACTCTATGATGCTCCCATTTACAAGTAGTATTGATCAGACAAGAACCGAGACGCCCTATGTCTTCCAGTCCCTGGCTAAAACATCATCTATCTCCGGAACCAAAAATGCCCCCGTAGAGTATAATCCCCGCATGATGTGGCAGAAAAAGGATTTTCAGGCTCCAAACAAGAGTATAGCAGCTCTGCTTACAAACGAAATAAATGGAAGTGCCGTTGTTGCAATAACAAACTCAATATTCATCAATGATGAGTTGATTAAGGTATTTGGTAATGACAATATCAAATTTGCAATTAACAGCATCGAGTGGCTGGCAGACAATAGCGGATTAATTGAATTAAGAAATAAGTTCACTACATATCCTACTATTGAGAAGCTTGACAACTCGGTTATAGGTATAATAAAAGTGGTAAATGCAACTTTACCACTTCTCATTATATTGCTTATTCTTTTTTTAGGTCATCGTAAATTAAGATAGTTCTGATAGAATCTGCTCCATTTTTGCATACAAAACATCCGATACCGGAACCAATGGCAGACGGAGAGTCTGACTATCTATTATCCCAGCAATCTTCAATGCTGCCTTGATGCCTGCCGGATTTCCCTCTGCAAAGAGTGCTATACAGAAATCGTGAAGGGCAAGGTGAATTCTGGCCGCCTCGCTAACTTTCCCTTCATTTAATAATCTGATTATATTAACATAACGATCTGCACACAAGTTACCTGCAACAGATATCACGCCATCAAATCCCATTGCCACCAAGGGCATCACCAAACCATCCTCACCTGAAAGAATCGCAAAATCATCACGCTTGATTTTCAATAGAGATGTTGCCTGATTCATCAATCCGGAAGCCTCTTTAACTCCTATGATATTGGGAAAATCTGCAGCCAATCGGGCAACTGTCTCAGCACACATATTCACTCCGGTTCTGCCGGGAACGTTGTATAGAACAATTGGAAGTGGCGAGGCCTCGGCAATAGCTGCATAATGTGCATATATTCCCTGTTGGGATGGTTTATTGTAATATGGCACTACCGATAATACTCCCTGACAGAGTGATATATATGGAAGGGTTTTCAAATCATTAACAACAGACGCTGTTGAGTTACCTCCAACACCAAGCAAGAGGGGTAATCTGCCTCTGTTCTGCTCTGCCACAGTACGTACCACCAAATCTCGCTCCTGAAGAGACATTGTCACACTCTCTCCGGTAGTTCCCAAGACTGTAATAAAATCAGCATTGGAAACTATTATATGCTCTACAACTCTCTTTAAGCTATCAACATCTACTGCACCACTCTCGGTAAATGGAGTTACTATTGCAACACCTACTCCTGAAAACAACTTATTCATCTCCTCTGTTATTCAAAGTTAAGAAAATTTCATGCAAAGAGTCAACAAACTCCTCTCTGCTCTTTATATCCCCAATTGTTATATCCGCTACAAACTCTCCAACATATCTCCAGGAAATCTTACACTTCGCATTTGATGCAGTAAGGATTAATGGAGTTATCTCGGAGTGATCAAGCGAGAGGTCTATCAACCAATCAAAATCACGCTTAAGCACCTCTTCGACCTTCGCATCTGAAAAGCCTCGCTTACCTTTTAAGGCTGATTTACGAACCAAAATATCATTTTCTGTAAAAGAGAATCTCTTTAATATTCTGGATTCCTTACCAATCACACACCATATAGAGACAAAATCAACACCCGGGAATTGCGAGAGCAATCTGTCATACAACGCGGAATCATCGCTTTTAGTATCTCGATATACCAAGCAACTTCCTAATTGTGACGGATTTACCACAATTCTTTCTCGTTTGCGGTACCTAAGACTCTTTTTATATCCCCTGATTTTGGAACTATATAACAATTTGCTAAACATAGCACAAAAGTAACTATTTTCTACTTTAGTAAAAAAAAATATCGAAATTATTTGTGCGGAATAAAAAAATAGCTTACCTTTGCATCGCAAAAGCAAAAAGGACTCGTAGCTTAATTGGATAGAGCACTTGGTTACGGCCCAAGAGGTTGGGGGTTCGAGTCCCTCCGAGTTCACAAAGTTCCGAGTTTATCGGAACTTTTTTTATTATTGCCACTTTAGCTCAGCTGGTAGAGCGTCGCATTCGTAATGCGCAGGTCGGGGGTTCAAGTCCCCCAAGTGGCTCAAGTTAAGGGGGAGTCCAACAAGTTTGTTAGACTCCCCCTTAATTTAAACAAGCGCTAATTTGAGAGCGAATAAAACTACAAATTAGACCTGTCAGACAGCTTACTGCTTTTAAATTGATTGATATTCTGTTATGTTTTAATCATACTCCAATCTCAACTCATCAATCCACATTGTCGCTCCATCGCCTCCTGTAAAGAAGTCTCCATATTTACTTGCTGACAAAACGATGATGATATATTTTGGAGTTCTGCCAAGCTCACGGTAATCAAGCTCCAACGAAAATGGCACATAACCATCTGTACTCTCGCCAGAATACATCTCCGCATAGGCAATAATATTCGGATCCTCCTTATCAAACAATTTACGGTTGGATGGACGAGTTCTGATTTCAACCTGATCATCCCAGTCTCCCAAAGCAATATAGATAGAGCATGTATCAGGTTTTCCTGCCATGTGAGCTGTCTCGTCGTTTGTGATGTCCACCAATTTTGTCTCATAACGATAATATCCACAAAGACGGGTTGGGAATGAGGTAAAAGGCTTACCGAAATCCAATATTCCATTGGTACCATCGACCTGCTTGAAATCACCTACGTAGATATTTCCTGCTGCAAATTTTCCAACACTACCAATTCCGACAAACTTAGACTCCAATTTTGCTCCACGGCCATCACTCTTGCTATCCCACTTCTCATTTTCCGTTGGCTGGGTATTGCTATCGCCCAATGTGGTGGTTCCTACATTTCCTGTATCCCAGAAGTTGGCTGTACCCTCTTCCCATGGACACCAAACTTTACCATCCAGCCACCATGTATCCATTGATCCATTAGGAAGCGGAGTTGCCTCATTGGTCATAAAACTTACTTCAGCTCCATATTCACCATCGGCAACAGCTCTGCACTTATATGATGTTTGCTCGCTCAAACCGGTCAATTTTGCCTTGAAGATAGTTCCATCTTGCTCTATAGAGGCAGGATTTACACTCATCCAATTATCCTGGCCATCATTCAAACAATACTCAAATCCGCCAACCATACCCTCTGCACAACTTCCTTCAAGCCACGCAATCTTAACCCAAGGATCCACAGTTCCTGTGTTTACATTACTTGCTGTAACTACTACATACAACTCCCACACCTCTACCTTATCCAAGTATGAAACCGTTACTTTGGGAGGATTTATTGAGTTGGTAAAATCTCGAATCTCCGATAAAGCAGGAGTCATTGTTGCCCCTTCCGGGCCCAATTTCAAAGCGGTAATATCAACATTACTGATATCGGTTCCAATAGCGACCTGCGCAATGGCCTTGCGCGATGCCGTTGAGATACGAGCCTCGCCAATCTGTCCTTTTACATTGAAATATCGCTCTATAGGCTGATTTGCAACCAACCTCCACTCAAAGGTCTGGTACAATGACAAAGAGAGTGTATCGGGTTCTGTCAAGTCCAAAACCTCGCCTACTACCATTGATGACACTGCCTGATCTGTAACTTCGAGTTCAGTTATCTGCAACTCTCGAAGATCAGCCGATTCAGCTATTTCAAAAGTCACAATTCGGCTCTCCTTGTTGATTTTCGATGAGATCTGACCATCTACAGCCATTTTCAACACGTTAAGCTCGATGTATGGATATGGTACATTGTTCTCAATACAACCAGCTAACAAGGTCGCAAAGGCAATTACCGCACATTTTATAATTCTCTTTATCATAAATAAGCTACTATACCAATCTGAATATTAAAGATATTGAACTTATAGTCCATTCCGGCACTCTTACGCCATCCACTCTTTAGTCCATTTGTTGTTTGGCGCTCGCGATGCAGATTAAAACCCACAATTCCGACAGAGGCCTCAACTGTAAATTTATCCATCACAAAAACAGACAATCCGGGATTAATTCCGAGACGCAGCTCCTGAATCTCTGTAGAGGTTGACTTAGGACCACTCTCCAAAGTTCTGAAGTAATCCATATTACCCCAGATATATCCCAATGAGGTCTCATTAAAGAGACCAAAACGATGTCCTCGATCAAGACCTACATATGAACGATGTATCAATGAGAGATTGTTTGAGACATAGTTTACGGTTGTTCTACCCATATCAAAGTTAAGATCTTCATCTATATCAACATACAATGAGTTTAACTCTCCATCTATCTTGGAATTTGCATACTTCAAACCTACACATGAGTTGTGATTGTAGAAATAGGCTACAAAAGGTTTAACCGAAAAGGCTGAAAGTGTCCCTGAAAAATCTTCAACAATTGAAAAGAACTGACTATTATCAGTATCATAGTTAGCAAAAGAGAAGGCCAATCCTACAGCAATATCACCCTTAGCAACATAACGATAGTTTGTAATCATTCTCTTTCGTTTACGCTCCGACTCTCTCTGTTTTACTGGAACTGTATCCAAGGCAAGTCTTCTTTGTCGTATAAAATGATTCCACTCCTCGTCCGTCATTACACCCTCTGAAATCAACAACGTCTTCAGAGAATCAACTCTCTTGCTATCCAAACTTTGTGCTTTGGCATCTAAGCCTAAGAACGAGAGCATTACAAAAGAGATTAATATGTATAGCAAATATCTTTTCATAACTACTACAAATAAAAGGCTAAACCGAGTGAAATACTAAGTATATTTATTCTGAAATTACCGCTATTGTACGAATACTCTCCTTCGTACACCTGATTGGTAACCTGCTTTGTTTTTGAATGGTTGAAACCAAGCACTCCTACAGTAACCTCTGCTGCAGTAAAATCATTTATAAAGGCCACCAGCCCAGGAACAAATGAAATTCCAAAGTTCGTAGTCTCCTGATATGTACCGGTAACATCCTCACCTCTACCATTTATCATCCTGGATTGACCGCCACCCATTTCCAGCTGCATCTCGGTTAAAATTCCAAAACGCTTACTGCTGCCTACATTTATGTAGTAACGATAGACCAATGCAGCCGAGTAGGAGTGTCTAAGCATATGAACATCCTCTAATGAGCCATCAAAATCGTCATCAAGGGCAAATGCCAGACTATCAACTTTCATGAATGAGCGAGTATATGCGCCCCTGATTCCTGCAGCTTGGTTATCCGCAAAAGAGTAACACACAACAGGAGAGACCTTCAACGAGTGTGTTCTGCCATCAATACTCTCCAAAAAGAGGAAGTTATACTTCTCATTATCCGTAACAGAAAAAGAGAGATTGCTACCAACAATCCATTGTCCTTTAGGAACAAAAGTTTGCATCTCAATATCTCTCTCTATCTTTTTAGAAACACCAGACTGTTCCTGTGAAAATAGTTTCACAGGAACAGTTCCCATAATCAGTGTTAATACAAGTGTAAAAAACCTTTTACTCATATATCAAGTTCAAGTCATCGAAGTAGAGAGTACTACCCTCTCCTCCGGTAAAGTAATCACCATACTTACTTGCAGAGACTACAACCAGAATATAGGTTGGTTTACGCTCTGTAGTGCGATACTCCAAATCTACAGTTACCTGAGTCCAATCGGCAACAGCACTCTTCATCTCATACTCGCCATACGCGATAATGTGCGAATCGTTTATATCAAACAACTTTCTATTTGAAGACTTTGTTCTGATCTGAACAGGCTCCGACCAATCTCCAAGAGCTATATAGATCTTTCCGATATCAGAACCTCCACTAACCATATCGGTTACTGTAACTCCTGATGGAATATTAAATTCACTTACTTTTCCCGGGGCATATTTAAACCAGAAAGAGTAACCAGTTGGTCTGTCAGTGAATGGACGTCCCATATCAATTATTCCATCGGTTCCATCAGTTCCCGCATATCGGCCTACGAACATATTTCCTGCTGCAAACTTACCAAGAGTTCCCAATCCCACAAATTGCGATTTCATCAATGATGACTGGGTTCCTGTTGTTCCCGGACGAACATCCGATGAGGGGTTTGTAACATTGATACTCATTGTTTGTGATCCATGGTTTCCGCAGTCCCAATACAGAGAGCCATTCTCACTTGAAAGGGTCAATGCTCCTGAGTTTGCTCCCGGTATATTGGATGCCCAGTATTCGAAGCCACTATTTGGCAACTGATCTGCTCCTTCAGTCGTAAATGCCTTTGTCAGTGCCGCAACAACTCCATTATCTGCAACACGATACATATAGGCACTCTTTGGAGTAAGACCCGCAATATCAGCTGTCAGAGTTACATTGTCATCAGCCAAAGTAGCATCAACAGTTATCCACTCATCCGCATTCACTGCTTTATACTGGAATGTATATGGTCCTGTTGAGCGCTCCACATCAGTAACCTCGCCCAACAACTGAGCTTTGTTAGAGTAGACTGTTGCAATGTTTATATCTAAAGGTGCAACTGTTGCCGAAGAGGCTACAATTGTCAGTGGCGCAATTGTTACGTTATTCGCATAATCTGTCGCCTTGATATTGATAACATACTCGCCATCAGTGTCAAACTTCTGCATAAATTCATCAGAAAAGACAACTTTTCCGGTTGTTTGTGTCAAAGATGCATTGTATGAGTAATCGAACTCAACACCGAGATTGGCCAGATTCTCTCTCTCCTCACCTGTAAGAGTATAGAAGTCAAAAGAGTCGCCCTTCAAGCCAAACATCGAAGTAAAGACATCGCTACTCAACTCCATTCCTTTCAACTGTGAGGCGGTTACCACCCAAACAACTGTTCGTGTTCCTGCACCTGGCTCAAAGTATATAGGGTTCTCCAAATCAAAACCATTTCCTGTCAACTCCGGAGCCTCTACAATAAAGATATCATTACCTTTATTCACAACACTCTCATCAACCTGAATTATTATTCCAGCACCACCCTCTACATCCTGAGCAGGAGCGTTATACTTCAACAACACAGAGTACTCAGTTGCCATATCTGCATTTGAAATGGTGTGAGTAAATTCATACAACTCATTTGTCTGAGTTGTTGCAGTAAACTTAATGTTAATATCTCGTTGTGTATCATCCTCTTTGAAAAGGAAGTAACCCTTTTCAGTCGTATCGGGTGTAAAGATCAAACCATATCTGGTATCAACAGTTGTCGCCTGCACCTTTGCTGTAGATATCTTAAAAAAGTTCTCCAAAGATGGATCAAACTTCACACTAAGCAATGTGTTTACAAGATTACATGTCAAATCCACACTCTTGGCATCACCCTTGGCAATTGAAAATGGAACGCTTCCTGTGAAGTAGGGTTTCTTAAATGCCGCATAGGCAGAATCGCCAGCGTTAACTGACAGCAGATAACTATCTGCAGCCAATCCTATTACCGCAGGGATATTGGAAATTCCGTTATACCTCCTTACCAATTCATCATTTGAATTGAAAATTCTGATACGTGCCCCACCATTTAACTCATCTAAAAGAGCCTGATCGGTTACCAAAGTTCTTGAATCAGAACTATTAAGATTTACATGGTTATCATAGGCGATGTTCAATGCCACTGTACCATCGCCATCAGACACAGAGACCTTTTTATCATTGGCGCAACTTATCAATCCGAGCGCCATGACGGTCAATACTATATAACTACAACCTCTTCTCATATCCCTACTCAGTTATTAAGATCAACTCTATTGTCTCAGACAGACCATTAGAATCTGTTGCTGTAATTGTAAATGAGTGCTCGGCAGCACCAAGAATCTTCAACAATGACAAGAACTTTGTAATCGCAAATGTCACACTGTTTGTTGAAGTAATAGACTCACCATATGGGAAATCCAAACTTGCAAATCCATCATAGAATTCGCTTGAATGAACCAAACTAAACTCTGAAGCCAAACCGACATTATCCAACTCCTCAGGAGTTAGTGTCTCAGAATCAATCACAACGTAAATATCAGTCAGAGTTGTACCCTCCTGCGATGTAATATCTATCTCAAGCGGAGCACCCGAAGAGATAAACTCCTCTACAAATTGAACTTCATTTACATCAAAGCCACTTCCCACCATTGTAGGTTTAACCTTCTGAACGACCTCTCCCCCAGGCTGATTTTCATCTGGGTTCTGCTCCGGGGCAGGAGCCGGATCCGGACGATCCTGAATTGCATCCTCGGGCACCTCTAGAGTAATATCACCCAACTCTACCAATTGACAGGTTCCATCAATAACAAAAGACTCTCCACCTATAATGATAACTCCATACTCATACAACTCAGCATCCTCAATCTTCTTCATTGTATAACGAATCTGACGAGCCTCTCCGGCTTTTACATCTGTAAATGTCTGGGTAGAGATTACATTCTGTCCATCAACGGTTCCGGTCAAAGTAGCAATCATTACATTCTCCTCCTCAATTGCGGTAAAGTAACCGGCTTTTCCTGCATCTTCTGCCAGATACTCCAATACTCCCTCACCAATCTTCACTGTTACGACAACGTCAGACTCAAGCAAAGGCAACAACTCCTCATCAAAAACAACATCAACTTTGATTCCCTCAAAGTAACATATTAATGTTTTTACCTCTGTCAACTCATTCTCATAAATAGAGAATGGCTCAGAGCCATAGTAGTACGGAGAATTCCAGCTGGCAACAGGAACATTTGCAGTATATGCCTCAACTGTGTAATCACCTACAGGCAAGGTTATAATCTCGGGCATCTTTGAATATTTAGAATAAGTTGCGACTGTTTCACCCTCGCTTGACAAAATTTTCACTGTAAAATTGGCGATATCTACTGCTCTTGACTCAACCGAAACGATTGGAGCAACCAACTTCATAGTACCAACAGCCTGAATCGGCTCCTCCTGCTCATACTTTTCACTTAGAGATTCACATGAGGTGAATATAGGAAGAACCAGCATCAATAAAAAAGCTATATTAAAAACTCTTTTCATATCTTTATATTTTTCTTATTCTACAATGTTTATCTTCAGTACACAATTTGACGACTCCCTGCCATAGATATCTGTAGCCCTCACACTAAATGAATACTCTCCAACAGAGATATTATCCAGCAATCCGTTCATCTTTACATATGCCATCTTCTCACGGTTTGCATCCAAACCTTTAATCTCAACTCCCTTAAGACGCATAAAAGATTGATTGGTCAATGAGACCAACGATAACTCCTCGTCACATACCAACTCAGTCATTGCCGATGCAGAGAACTTCATTATACAATTTGCAATCTCACCGTCGGCAAATATATTGAATATAATATCTTCATTATCTGCCGATTTACTATAATCGAATGATTTGGCAGATGTAAAACCCGACGCATTAACAACCGGCAAATCAACCATTGGATCATCTGAGACAACCAACTCAATCTCCTTTACAATTATTTCATCGTCATAATACACCTTAAACTCACTGTTGCCGGCATCTACATCGAGAGTTAAGGCATAACCTGTTCCCTCCTCAACAACAACATCAGAAAGCACCTCTATCTCTACCTTTCCTGCATCTCTTTTTCCACTCCACACCAAATCAAAAGTGCCGGGTGCTACAAAGATTGGAGATGTTGATTGCAAAGGCAATACCTTTAAATCACTACCCTCAGAAGATATCAAAGACAACTCTCCCTCAGAGAAGTACTCCTTAAAATAATCTGAACATGTAACCAGGAAGAATGAGTTCTTAAACTCGGCAGTAATAGTGACACTCAATGTATCGTCAGGAATTAATTCAAACGACGTTGTTCCATAAAAATATGGCGCATCAGCACCCACAACCTCAATCGAACCATAAGAAACATCAAGACGATACTCTCCTGGAGAGAAACGCGAACCACTCTTAAAGTCTGAGAAACTTCCCCACGACTCTGTTAACGACTCAACTCCACTTACAATAGAGTAAAGATCCATTTTAAAATCGGCCGGAGTTGGAATTGATATAATATCAGACAAATCGTAATTTGCCCTTCCAGCGAAACTATTCTCAACCAGATTACAATTGTAAGTGGTATGGAAATCTACATAAAGGCCACTTCCCTCATGCTGTTCAACATCCTGACTATCACACCCCACAATAGACAAAGCAGAGGCAAGGATGAAAAATGCTCTTTTTATCATAAAGACTCTTTTAAGATTACAACACAAACCACACAGCAAACTTCGTGCCAAAGGGCTTTTTTGATATAAATAAAATTAGCAGGAGGTTGCCAACAACTTTGTTTGACAACCTCCTGCCTTTATACTTGGTATAACGAGCGTTGCTTGAGAGGGCTTGCGGAACAACAAAACAGCTACGCAGCCTAACCCAGCAAAGAGTTTACAAATGCAACTCTGTCAAAAAGCTGTAAATCATTGATTCCCTCACCAATTCCAATGTATCGTACAGGTATCTTAAACTGGTCTGAAATTCCTAACACAACTCCACCTTTGGCAGTCCCATCAAGTTTTGTTATTGCCAATGATGTCACCTCGGTCGCCTTCGTAAATTGTTTAGCCTGCTCATAAGCATTCTGACCCGTAGAACCATCAAGAACCAACATCACATCATTAGGTGCTGTTGGGACAACCTTCTTCATTACACTCTTAATCTTTGACAACTCATTCATAAGGTTAATCTTGTTATGAAGACGACCGGCGGTATCTATAATAACAACGTCAGCACCTATAGCCTTAGCCTTAGATAGAGTATCAAACGCTACAGAGGCAGGGTCAGAACCCATTGATTGTTTAACCAGGGGAACATCAACTCGTTTCGCCCAAACTACAAGCTGTTCAATGGCTGCTGCTCGGAAGGTGTCAGCAGCTCCTAAAACCACACTCTTACCGGCTGCTTTAAACCTTGCTGCCATCTTTCCGATTGTAGTAGTCTTACCTACGCCATTAACTCCGACAACCATTATCACGTATGGATCGGATGAGTTCCAGTCAGGATTCTCTACCGCACTATGATTCTCCTCAAGCATGGCAACAATCTCTTCCCTAAGAACCCTATTCAGCTCGTCTGTGCCAAGATATTTATCTTTCGCAACTCGCTTCTGGATTCTTTCGATTATTCTCAGCGTTGTATCTACTCCAACATCCGATGTGACCAACACCTCCTCAAGATTATCAAGGACATCATCATCTACCTTTGTTTTACCAACAAGTACTCGAGCGATTTTTGACAAGACACCCTCTTTGCTCTTTGCCAATCCTCTCTCCAGATTTGCATCATCCTCTTTACTCTTGCGCTTGAAAATGTCGAAAAATCCCATATTGCTTACTATATTTTATACTTTTACCCAATATCCAAAATAAAAACAGAAGCTGACCAAGAATAGTCTCCTGATCAGCCTCCTGTATTGATGTAATTAATCCTCGTAACGAATAATTGTCTGATCTCGGTCAGGACCTACTGATACAATCTTGATGGGCACTCCCAACTGATCCTCCAGGAACGACAAGTATGCGTTATACTCCTCAGGGAATTCATTCTCACTTGTCATCTTAGTCATATCAGTCTGCCAACCGGGCATCTCAACATAGATAGGCTCAACTCCTTCGGTAATGTCGAATGGGAAATCCGGAGTCTCGGTACCATCGTTCAATTTGTACGCAACGCATGCCTTGATTGTCTCAAATGTATCCATAACGTCGCTCTTCATCATAATCAATTTGGTAACTCCATTAATCATTACCGCGTATCTCAATGCAACAAGATCAATCCAGCCAGTTCTTCTTTTACGTCCTGTAACAGAACCAAACTCATGACCAAGTGTACACAACTGATCACCCACCTCGTCAAACGACTCTGTTGGGAAAGGACCTGCTCCTACTCTTGTACAATAAGCCTTGAAGATTCCATAAACATCACCAATCTTATTTGGAGCGACTCCCATTCCTGCACAACTACCTGCACAGATTGTAGATGATGATGTTACAAATGGATATGAACCAAAGTCAATATCCAGCATTGTACCCTGGGCACCTTCTGCCAATACACTCTTTCCCTCTGCAATCGCCTTATTGATAACATGCTCGCTATCTACAAGATTAAACTGCTTCAGATACTCTATACCGGCAAACCACTCGCGCTCAAGTTCTGTAATATCATACTCATAATTCAAGGATTTAAGGATCTTCTCATGTTTTGCCTTTGCAATCGCATATTTCTCCTCAAAATTGTATAGTATATCTCCTACACGTACACCGTTTCTGCTTATCTTATCGGTATATGTCGGGCCAATACCCTTTCCGGTGGTTCCAATCTTACTATCCCCCTTGGCAGCTTCGTATGCTGCATCAAGAACTCTGTGAGTTGGAAGAATCAGGTGAGCTTTCTTTGATATGTAAAGACGCTTTGTCAAATCATGACCGCTCGCAGCCAAAGCCTCTGCCTCGTTTTTAAACAAAAGAGGATCCAATACCACTCCATTACCGATGATATTTACCTTACCACCCTGAAAAATTCCTGATGGTATAGAACGAAGAACATACTTCTCCCCGTTAAATTCCAATGTATGACCTGCATTAGGACCACCCTGGAATCTTGTAACTAAATCATATTTGGGTGTGAGAACATCTACTACTTTACCTTTTCCCTCATCGCCCCATTGCAATCCTAATAAGACATCTACCTTCATAATTGTTTATTCTATAAATTACGTGCAAATTTAATGTTTTTTGCATTTGTTACATAATCCATGAACCAAAACTTTTTGATTATCTATAACAAATCCAAATTCATTAAGACTCTTTTGCCTAAATTCCTCCAGATATTCACCCTCCACATCAAACAACTTTCCGCATTTATCACACACAAGGCTTAAAGAAATACCCTTGATTGCAGCCAATCCATACAACACATTGTGAGGATCCACCTGCACCTTTACAACATATTCCCATTCACAGAGCAACGACAACACATTGTATAGAGTAGAACGGCTTATTCTAAAGCGTCTGTTTGTCAGATAATCCAGCAACTCCTGAACGCCAACCATCTTGCCCATCTCATTCAAAGCATCCAGAACAGCAAAACGTTCCGGAGTCTTTCGCATTGAGTGTTGCACTATCTGCTTTGAGAATCTATCCCGTAATATACTATAGCTATCATCCATCCTATTCTACAAAATCAAAATGATTGGCAGAGAGAGAAGAGCCCATAAATATCTCGGCAATCTTCTCAAAATAGTCACTCTGTTCCGTTGTCAGATAGGTTATCTGCCCCCCTATTGTCAAACGATTCTCTATGTCAACGTGACGTTGGAGGTACTCCTTCAACGAGTGAGCCACAATATTCCCCTGTGATATCAAATTTACCCCGTCCGGCAAATAGCGTTTTATCAACGGCTCCAATAGCGGATAGTGCGTACACCCCAGAATTATTGTATCTATTTCGGGATCCTGTGTAAATAGTTCATCTATGTATTTTCGAACAAAAAAACTTGCCCCTTCGCCCGATAGCTCGTTATTCTCCACCATCGGCACCCACATCGGACAAGCGACTTGGGATACTTTAAAGTTTTTCTCGCCATGGAGTTTGGCAATCTCCAGTGGATATGAAGATGAGGCTACAGTCCCCTTCGTCGCAAAAATCCCTACATGACCATTTTTAGAAATCATCGGCAACAATTCAACAGTAGGACGTATAACGCCCAAAACTCTTCGTGTAGGATCCAATATCAGCAGATCATTCTGCTGTATGGTTCTTAACGCCTTGGCCGAGGCTGTATTACAAGCAAGTATCACAAGAGGAGAACCCATTTTAAAGAGAGCCTCTACCGCTTGCGCAGTGTAATGATAGACCGTCTCGAATGAGCGCGTACCATACGGAGCCCTTGCATTATCACCAAGATAGATATAGTCATATTGCGGCAGAAGCTTGACCACCTCTTTTAAGATAGTCAAGCCCCCAAAACCGGAATCAAACAGACCGATTGCTCCTTTTTGCGAAGGTTCAAGCATCGGCACTGATCAATTAAATTCCTAATTTACTCTTCACCAAAGGCATCAGATCCGATGCATCCGGAGCCATATAAATCAATGCACTTGCATCGAAGACATAGGTGTAACCATTAGCTTTTGCAACCTCATCTACAGTAGTCTTAGCCTTCTCATAGATAGGAGCCATCAACTGCTCGTTTACACTCTTCAACTCCTGCTGTGCCAACTCGACAAAGTTCTGAATTCTTTGTTGCATCTGCATAATCTCCTGCTCCTTAGCCTGACGAACTATCTGAGTGAAAGTTCCAGCTTTCTCCTCATACTCCTTTACAGCAGCACTCCACTCCTCCTGCATTTTTGTTCTTTGAGTCTCAATCTCCTGAACTTTTTTCTCAAACTCCTCACCAGCAGTCTTGTACTCCGGCATAGATGTTACCAACTCATCAAACCTGATATAGCCAATCTTCGCCTGCTGAGCAGAGACAGAAGAGATTCCAGCCACCATTACGGCAACTACTACTGCTAATCTAATCAATCCTTTCATAGTAATAATTTTATTGTTTGTTTCTAATTAAAATTCCTGTCCTAAAACAAAGTGGAACTGAGAGCCACTTGCATCCGAGCGACCCGGTACCTTATCGAATCCGTAACCCCAGTCAATTCCCAACATTCCCAACATCGGCAAGAAAACTCTGACACCAAGACCTGCAGAACGATATAGATTAAATGGCTCAAAGTCTTTGATTCTTGCCCATGAGTTTCCAGCCTCAAGGAACGAAAGCACATAAATCGTCGCAGCATCTTTCAACGAAACAGGGTATCTTACCTCCATTGTGAATTTAGAGTATACCGCGGCATCTGAAGCTGTAGCAATAAAACTTGATCCCGCATTGGTCAGAGAACCATTCGCATATCCACGCAATCCGATATACTCACGTCCATACAAGCTATATCCAGACATTCCATCTCCTCCCATCTCATATCCTTCAAATGGAGAGCGATGATCCTTATTGTAGTGTCCCAAATAACCATACTGAGCATTCATATACAAAACAGTTTTGTTTTGCTTGTCAAGCGGGACAAATACCTTTCCGTTAAATTTCCATTTATGATACTCAACCCATCTATATCGCTCCTCGCTGGTCATGTTCTTGTTTGCATAGTTTTTACCATTAAAGAGAGAGTATGGAGGAGTAAAACTCAATGACAACGAGAAATCACTTCCTGAACGGGTGTAGTTAGGATTATCAATTGAAGATCTTCTTATGGTTGTCGTAATTGCGAGATTATTTGATGTTCCATTCTCAAAAACATAGTAAGGCCAGTTTTTCAAGTCATAGTGCTGGTACGACAACCCATTGTACATTGTAAAATAGTCATCAGGCCACTTCAGACGTCTTCCCAAACCAACACTCAATCCCCATATATTCATATGCTGGGAATCATCATAATCGGCAGCTGACTGTCCTCCACTATTCACATAGTATGAACGTCTGTAGTAATTTGATGAGTATCCACTCTGATGTGAATAGAATGCACTTACGCTTAATGAATTTGGCTTTTTACCTCCAAGCCACGGCTCAACAAATGAAACCGAGAAGTTTGAGTAAAACTTACCATTAGTCTGGGCATTCAAGCTAAAAGTCTGGCCGTCGCCCTGAGGTAATGGACGATATGTCTTGAAATTGAAGATATTTCTCATTGAGAAGTTGGTAAAGGTCAAACCGACAGATGCGATAATCATACCGGCTCCCCAACCTCCCGATATTTCAACTCGGTCATTTCCCTTCTCTTTCAATCCGAATCCAATATCAACAGTACCATTCTCCTGATTTGGCACAATCGTCAACTTTTCACCGAGCACCTCAGGATCAAAGTGTCCAAGGTTAGCAAGCTGATGAATACTGCGCATAATATCCTCTCGGCTATATAACTCTCCCGGATACACATACAACTCTCTTCGAATCACATGCTCATGTGTCTTATCATTTCCGGTAATATCAACTCTATTGATTGTTGCTTGAGCTCCCTCCACTACTCTGATCTCTATGTCTATAGAGTCTTTTCCAACTATTCTTTCTGTCGGATAGACATTCGCAAACAGATATCCCTGGTTTGTATAAAAGGCATTCAACAAGCTCTCCTCTTCATCTTTAAGCTGATCATTGAATAATTTCTTATTGTAAACATCTCCCTTGCTGATGCCAATATACTCATTCAACATTTCAGAGTCATATACGGTGTTACCAATCCAGATAAGGTTGTTGAAATAGTATCTGTTTCCCTCATCTACATTGATAACAATCTTGACTCGTTTGTCAGAGAGCGGTATCACGCTATCCGAAACAATCATTGCATCGCGATAACCTCGCTCATTATATTTATCAAGCAAATCATATTTCTCCTCCTCGTATGTCTCCTCTACATACTTGGAAGATTTAAAGAAATTCAGAAGGCTTTTTTCTCTTGTACTCTTCATTGAGCGCTTCAATACTGACTCTTTTACGCCTGAATTTCCAACAATTTCAATTTCCTTGATCTTTATCTTGTTTTTACGCTCTGCATAAACATCAATTATCTCAAAGTTCTTATTATCAGGATCGTCACGCTGAACTATTCTAAGATCCACATTATAATATCCTTTGGCTTCCAGACTCTCTGTCACTTTTCTGCGAATCGTCTCGATCATGAAATCGTTCATCTGCATTCCCTTCTCAATTCCAAGTGTCTCACGAATTTTCGTCTCTTCAGATTTCTTCAATCCCCAGAAATTAACCTCAGAGAGCTGATGGGCCGGTTCCAATTGAATTGTAAGATAAGCACTGTCATTCACAACTTTTGAGAGCAATATTGTAGCTCCAGAGAAACTCTTCTGATTGTATAAACGTCGAATTGCTCTTGTAATGTCATCTCCAGGAATTTTAACTACCGAACCCACACTTAAGCCCAGATTCTGAATAATATAACGTTTTTCAAAATCATCATAATTGACATTCTCACCAACAATCTCTACTCCGGCAATCACATACTTCCTGGGCGAGGAGTAGAACACCTCGGGCGATGAAATTGTTTGTCCGCTTACATTGGTTAATGCAGCCCAGAAGAGGGCCACTAATAAAATAATATGTCTAACTCTTATGTTCATTATCTTCTCTTACCTGTTCTCCGGTCTTTCCAAATCTACGTTCGCGACCGGCAAAATCCTCAATTGCAACTCTCAAATCCTCCTCACCGAAATCAGGCCAATATTTTTTTATGAATCTCAACTCCGCATATGCACATTGCCACAGCAGAAAATTACTTATTCTGCAATCACCCCCAGTTCTGATCAACAGATCCGGATCGGGAACTCCGCTGGTTGTCAACTCTGCTTCAAAGCAAGATTCATCTATATCATCAATCTCCCCGGATGAGTATTTTACTGCCAGCCGCTTTGCAGCCCTGACAATCTCCCATCGTGCCCCATAGCTGATTGCAAGTATCAGGGTCAAACCTTCATTTGTCTCTGACACTCTTTCTAATTCATCAAACTGTTCAACAACATCGACAGGTAAATCCTCCTTATTACCAATAAGTTTAACTCGCACACCGGCACTCATCAACTCCTCAGTTTCACGAATTATTGCCTGTGCCATTAAAGCCATCAAAGCCTTAACTTCGCTCTCCGGTCTATTCCAATTCTCCGTCGAGAAAGTGTAAAGAGTAAGGTATTTTACTCCCAGTTTCGAAGCCGCCATTACGGTACGCTTAACCGCATCAACTCCAGCACGATGTCCCTCAACTCGTTGTTGTCCACGTAACTGAGCCCATCGGCCATTTCCATCCATAATGATGGCAATATGCTGAGGATTAGCACCCTTACCCATTTTTCTATAAAATTATACCTCTATAAAATCGGTCAAAGTTACGAACTATAAGTGAATTTATAAAATTGAGAATGTGAAAAAAACCAAATTATTGCTTATTATTTCTCATGTCCTCGCCCCAATATAGCTTCTTACGTACTGTGTCATAGAAGTTTACACCTTTTAACGACACCACATTTATAGCACTCTCCGCTTTCGAAACTACAACTCTCTTCTTTTCATCACATTTGTACATCTCAGAATCGGCACAAACTACATACTCTCCGGAGCGACTCTCAACAGCTATCTCCACTCTAGATCCTGAAGGTATGGCCATTGGGCGATGGCTCAGATTGTGCGGTGATACCGGAGTCAAAAGTACCAATCTACAATCAGGGGCTACAATTGGACCTCCGGCACTCATTGAGTATGCAGTTGAACCCGTCGGCGTCGAGATAACCAATCCATCTGCCCAGTATGTTGTAAGAAAGTTCCCGTCTACCCAGACATGAATTGTCAGAAGTGATGCCATATCCGATTTAAGTACAGTAACCTCATTCAGAGCACTCCCCTCTATCTCTCTCTCACCCACACTATAGGCTAATGTCTCGCGGGGCAAAATATCGTAATCATCATTGGCGATTGAGTCAATAGCTCTCTCAATGTCCGGCTTTGCAACATTTGCCAGAAACCCCATTCTGCCACAATTGATTCCCAGTATAGGAACCCCCTTGTCCCCTATCAGCGATGCTGCACCGAGGAATGAACCATCTCCTCCGACACTCAATAGAATATCAGGGTTAAAATCACATATATTTCCGCTGTTAAACAACCCATTAAAACCCTCTTTGGCTATTCCGAATTGAAGCAACATCTGCGATGTATTCTCTTCGCATATAATCCTGAAACCTCGCCTGGCAAGCAAACCTAACAGATGTTTGAAAACTTGAGCCGCATCAGATTGAATTTTTTTGCCATAAAGTGCTATAATCTTACTCATTTTCAATCAAATTGATTCTTTTCGGAGCAAATTTAATAAAATATCCATTTATTTGTTATCTTTGCTATTCATTTACTTTATAAAGTTTTGAAATATGTTACCAAAGTTTCTATTTGCAGACAACTCACGTTTTTCAACTGAGTTGGTCTATGTGGTTCATACAGAAACTCCACGATGTATTATTCAGTGCAGCGTTGAGGAGTTTGATGAGGAAAATGAGATATTCTGGATTGACCCAGAGCCTGCTCCCGAGGTAATAGAAGAGCTTATGGATATGGCAAGGGACTTCTATGAGGATACTCTTGACAATGAAGATGAATTAGAGGAGGAATATTAGAAAATTCTAAAAATAAAACACTATGTACACAGAGAAAGATTTAGCTCTATTTGAGGCTCGCGGTGTAACACCTGAGCAGATAGACAAACAGTTGGAGAATTTCAAAACAGGTTTTAACGCTGTTACATTAACAGCTCCTGCAACAGTTGGTAATGGTATTATCCGTATAGAGAAACAGGACGAGGGCATGCTTCTTCTGGCTTACGACAAAGCTGTAAATGAGAAGCAAATAACCAAAATGGTACCGGCTTCAGGTTCTGCGACAAGAATGTTCAAGGATCTGTTCTCATTCCTAAACGCTGCCGACGATGCAGAGATGCCGGGAAATATTGAGAACTTCTTCACAAAGATTGAATCTCTACCATTCTATAAATCTCTTGAAAAAACAATAGCTGATTGTGGAGAGTCTCTTAGCGAGTTGAGCGAGAAGGGCGAGTTCAAGAAGATTATGAATTATGTTTTGGTTGAGGGCCTGAAGTATGGTGACACTCCAAAAGGATTGATTGAGTTCCATACATATGCAGATATGGTCAGAACTCCATTTGATGAGCATCTTGCCGAAGGCGCGTTATATGGAAGCGTGAAGGGTATATCAAACATCCACTTTACAGTATCAGACGAACATACCGAGAAGTTCAAAAAACATCTTGACGAGGTTGTCAAATTATTTGAGAAGAAGTTCGGAATCAAGTATAATGTAAGTTTCTCTATCCAAAAGCCATCTACGGACACCGTCAGCATTGAGAATAACGGAGAGTTGTTGCGCGACGAGAATGGCAATATCATTTTCCGTCCGGGAGGTCACGGAGCTTTGATTCACAACCTTAATGATCTTGATACCGACATTGTTTTTGTCAAGAATATCGATAATGTATCTCCAGACAAAAACAAACCGGACACATGTCTATACAAGAAGTTAATTGCCGGATTGATGGTTGGCCTGCAGGAGAAGATCTTCGGATATTTGAAGCAACTTGACCAGGAGTCTATTGACGAGGCTGCTCTTAAGGAGATTACCACATTTGCAAAGAACAAATTGGGTTTCAAAGGAGAGAAGGAGGAGTACTCTATTGCAGAGTTGAAGGATATGCTTAACCGTCCAATCCGTGTATGCGGAATGGTTAAGAACGAAGGAGAGCCTGGTGGTGGTCCTTTCTGGGTTAAGTGTGAGAATGGCGAGCGTCTGATGATCTGCGAATCTGCACAGATTAACCTTAAAGACAAAGGCCAGAAGGATATTTTTGACGCATCAACCCACTTCAATCCGGTTGATTTGGTATGCGGAATCAAAGATTATACCGGCAAGAAGTTTAACTTGTTGAATTATGTTGCAGAGGAACAAGGCTTTATCAACTATAAGTCATACAAGGGACGAGATATTGAGGTTCAAGAGCTTCCTGGTTTGTGGAATGGAGCTATGGCTAACTGGATTACCCTTTTCGTTGAGGTTCCATTAACAACTTTCACTCCGGTTAAGACAGTATTTGACCTATTCAAACCAGAGCATCAGAATTAAAATATGAGTATTAAACATATACTTTTAATGCTTAAAGGTATTGCGATGGGTGCAGCCGACGTCGTTCCAGGCGTTTCAGGCGGCACCATCGCCTTTATTACAGGCATATATGATGAACTGCTAAAAAGCATTAAGAGCATCAGTGTCGATGCTCTTAAACTTTTATTTAAGGGGCACTTCAAGCAGTTTATGCAACATATAAACGGATATTTCCTGATAACACTTCTTAGCGGAGTAGTCATATCGGTACTCTCACTGGCCAAACTGATGGTATGGTTGTTGAAGAATCAGCCTATTCCAACATGGTCGTTCTTCTTTGGTTTGATTATTGCTTCATCAATTCTGGTTGCGACATCGGTCAAGGAGTGGAACTGGAAAACCATCATCAGCAGCTTGATAGGAGTTGGGATTGCCTACTACATAACAATTGCTTCACCGACAACAACTCCAGATGGCTACTGGTTCATATTTTTAAGCGGAGCTATTGCTATTTGCGCAATGATACTGCCGGGTATTTCCGGTTCATTTATATTGCTTCTGCTTGGTAAATACTCATTCATAATGGATGCAATCAGTCAGTTTAAGCTGGATATTATTTGTGTTTTCGGTGCAGGTGCAGCAATTGGAATCATCTCATTTTCACATCTTCTGACATGGTTACTTAAACGTTACAATAACATTACCATTGCACTGCTTACAGGATTTATGGTGGGTTCACTGAATAAGGTTTGGCCGTGGAAAAGATGCATTGAGAGTTATATAGACAAGAATGGTGTGGAACAGCCCCTTACTGAGCAGAGCATCCTCCCATCAAGCTACGAGACCATCGTGGGAGCGGAGGCACATGTAACCGAGGCAATAGTGTTCTGCCTTGCAGGTTTGATACTTGTGGGTGGAATTGAGTATATTGCCAAAAGAGTTGAAAAAAGAGCATGAGAGAGTTTGGTTTAGCCGGCTATCCCTTAGGACACTCCTTTTCAAAAAGGTACTTTACCCAAAAATTTGAGGAGAAGGGGATTGAAGCCACATACAACAACTTCGAGATTGAGGATATCAATAGTATCAAGTCAATTATTGATAAATTCCCTGATTTGGAGGGATTCAATGTAACAATCCCACACAAGCAAGCCATTATTCCTCTATTGTCATCAATCAGCAAAGAGGCGAAGGAGATTGGCGCTGTGAATTGTGTCAAAATTGTCAGGGAGTGTGGAGAATGCAAATTAGTCGGATACAATACCGATGTTATTGGTTTTGAAGGTGCTTTGCGGGAGTTTTTGGGCGAGGCCTCGCCTGAAAAAGCTCTTGTGCTTGGGAATGGCGGTGCGGCCAAAGCGGTTTGTTATGTCCTGAACAAAATGGGCATTCAACACCTTATAGTATCAAGACGAGCATCTAAAGTGGGAGAGATTGGATATGAGTCTCTACCTGAAATTATTGCTGACTACAAACTGATTGTCAACACAACTCCATTAGGAACATGGCCCAATATTGAAACCTCGCCCGATATTCCATATCAGATGCTAACCACAGAGCATTTTTTATTCGATTTAGTCTATAATCCGGAGATGACTAAATTTATGAGCGAAGGGAAAAAAGTTGGCACAAAAGTCTGCAATGGATATAAAATGTTGGTCATGCAGGCCGAGGCCGGATGGAAAATTTGGAATAATAAGTAAAAAACACTACTTTTACGCAAACGTTTTAGCACGAGAAAGCAGTGTAAGGAAATACATTAAAATAAAATTTAAACATATTCTCATTATGAGTGGACTAAAAATTGTTGTTCTCGCAAAGCAGGTTCCTGACACAAGAAATGTTGGTAAGGATGCCATGACTCCTGAGGGAACAGTAAACAGAGCGGCTCTTCCCGCTATCTTCAATCCCGAGGATTTGAATGCTCTTGAACAGGCATTGAGATTAAAAGATCAAAATCCGGGATCGACAGTATCTATCCTAACCATGGGACCAGGACGTGCCGCAGATGTTATCCGCGAAGGTCTGTACCGCGGTGCCGACAACGGCTATCTATTGAGTGACAGAGCATTTGCCGGAGCAGACACCTTGGCAACATCGTATGCGCTGGCAACAGCCATCAAGAAAATCGGTACTCCAGATCTGATTATAGGAGGTCGTCAGGCTATTGATGGAGATACCGCACAGGTAGGACCTCAGGTTGCAGAAAAACTCGGACTTACTCAAATTACATACGCAGAGGAGATTCTGGAGTGTGGTAATGGAAAAATCAAGGTAAAACGCCATATCGATGGCGGTGTTGAGACTGTTGAGGGACCACTTCCTATCGTAATCACTGTTAATGGTTCTGCAGCGCCATGCCGTCCAAGAAATGCAAAATTGGTTATGAAGTACAAACGTGCAATGGCTCCGATGGAGATGCCTAAAGAGGGGCTGCCATATGCTGAGGAGTATGCAAAGAAAGAGTACCTGACAATTACACAATGGAGCGTTGCCGACGTTGACGGAGATTTAACACAATGCGGATTGGCAGGTTCTCCGACCAAAGTTAAAAACGTTGAGAATATCGTATTCCAGGCTAAGGAGAGTAAATCTTTGAGTGCCAGCGATGAGGATATTGACGGATTAATGAAAGAGTTGTTAGCTAACCATACAATTGGATAAAGATTATGAATAATGTATTTGTATATTGCGAGATTGAGGGTACAACAGTTGCCGATGTCAGTCTGGAACTTTTAACCAAGGGTCGCAAGTTGGCTAACGAGCTGGGAGTTCAGTTAGAGGCCATTTGTGCCGGTTATGAAATTACCGGAAAAGTGGAGGAGCAGACTCTTCCATACGGAGTTGATAAATTACATATTTTCGATGCAGAGGGATTATTCCCATACACATCAAAACCACATACCTCTATTTTGGTGAACCTATTCAAGCAGGAGAAACCACAAATCTGCCTGATGGGAGCAACCGTTATCGGACGTGACTTGGGACCAAGAGTATCTTCAAGCCTACATAGTGGTTTGACTGCTGACTGTACCTCTTTGGAGATCGGTCCACACGATGATCCTAAAACAGGAAAACATTACGACCAACTACTATACCAGATTCGTCCCGCATTCGGAGGAAATATCGTGGCTACTATTGTAAACCCAGAGTGTCGTCCGCAGATGGCAACCGTTCGCGATGGTGTAATGAAGAAGGAGATTCTTGACCCCAACTACAAGGGCGAGGTTATAATTCAGGACGTTGCAAAGTTTGTTCCTGATACCGACTATGTGGTTAAGGTTCTTGAACGCCACGTTGAGAAGGCTAAGAACAATTTGAAGGGAGCTCCTATCATTGTTGCCGGTGGATATGGTGTTGGTTCTAAGGAGGGATTTAACCTGCTGTACGACCTGGCAAAAGAGATCCACGCTGAGGTAGGAGCATCACGAGCTGCCGTTGATGCTGGATTCTGCGACCATGATATGCAGATCGGTCAAACCGGAGTAAGTGTACGTCCAAAGGTATATATCGCTTGCGGTATCAGCGGAGCTATCCAACACATTGCCGGAATGAAGGAGAGTGGAATCATCATCTCTATCAACAACGATCCGAACGCACCTATCAACCAGATTGCCGACTATATCATTACAGGCACAGTTGAGGAGGTACTTCCAAAGATGATCAAGTATTACAAACAAAACAGCAAGTAAGAAATGGCAAACTATTTTAAAGATATACCGGAGCTCAAGTTTCACTTGAACAACCCGCTCATGAAGCGCATTTGCGAATTGAAAGAGCGCGATTACAGAGATAAAGATCAATACGACTATGCCCCCATCGACTTTGAGGATGCAATGGACAACTACGAGAAGGTGTTGGAGATTGCTGGAGAGATTAGTGCAGAGATTGTAGCTCCTAATGCCGAGGGTGTTGACGCAGAGGGCCCACACTGCGCAAACGGACGCGTAGAGTATGCATCAGGAACCAAGGTAAACCTTGCAGCAACAGTTAGCGCAGGATTAAACGGAATGACAATGCCAAGAAGATTTGGCGGATTGAATATGCCAATCATGCCATACACTATGTGCGCAGAGATGGCTGCTATTGCGGACGCAGGATTCAGCAATATCTGGAGTTTGCAGGATTGTTGCGAAACTCTATATGAGTTCGGTAACGAGGATCAGCACAGCCGCTTTATCCCAAGAATCTGTGCAGGCGAGACTATGTCTATGGATTTAACTGAGCCAGATGCAGGATCTGATTTGCAATCTGTAATGCTTAAGGCAACATGGAGCGAGGCTGACAACTGCTGGCTTCTAAACGGAGTTAAGCGTTTCATCACCAACGGAGATGCTCACTTACACTTGGTATTGGCCCGTTCAGAAGAGGGCACTCATGACGGACGCGGCTTGTCAATGTTTATCTATGACAAGAATCAGGGAGGAGTAAATGTTCGCCGCATCGAAAACAAGATGGGTATCCATGGATCTCCAACTTGTGAGTTGGTTTACAAAAATGCAAAGGCTGAACTGTGCGGAGATCGCAAACTTGGCTTGATCAAGTATGTAATGTCGTTGATGAACAGTGCTCGTTTGGGAATCGCAGCACAGAGTGTTGGATTAAGCCAGGCTGCATATACCGAGGGCCTTAACTACGCCAAAGACAGAAAACAGTTTGGCAAGGAGATTATCAACTTCCCTGCAGTATATGATATGCTCTCTATTATGAAAGCTAAACTTGATGCAGGACGCGCATTGTTATACCAGACAGCTCGTTACGTTGATATCTACAAAGCACTTGACGACATCGCTCGTGAGCGTAAATTGACTCCGGAGGAGCGTCAGGAGCAGAAGAGATATGCTAAGCTGGCTGATGCATTCACACCACTTGCTAAAGGAATGAACTCTGAGTATGCAAACCAGAATGCCTACGACTCAATCCAGATTCATGGAGGTTCAGGATTTATGCTTGAGTACCCATGCCAGCGAATCTATCGTGATGCTCGTATCACCAGCATCTACGAGGGAACAACTCAGTTGCAGGTTGTAGCAGCTATCCGCTATGTAACTACTGGTGCATACCTTAATATAATGAAGGAGTTCGAGACAATTCCATTAACACCTGAGATGGAGCCATTGAAGAACAGAGTTATGGAGATGACCTGCAAGTATGCAGCATGCGTAAATCAGGTTGTAGAGGCTAAGAACCAGGAGCACCTTGACTTCGTTGCACGCAGATTGGTTGAGATGGCTGCAGATATCATCATGTGCCACTTACTAATGCAGGATGCGTCAAGAGCACCTGAGATGTTTGCCAAGAGTGCATTGGTTTACGTTAACTATGCAGAGTCAGAGGTTGAGAAACACTTCAACTTTGTTCGTAAATTTGATGCAGAGCAACTTGATAACTATCGTCAATAAGCATAACGAGAAGATAGTAAAAGAAAACCGGGCCTTATTGGTCCGGTTTTCTTATTTATAGTATGTTAGATTTAGATTACAAATTCTTCAACAAAGTTCCAATATCTGCCTTCTCCTTCAACAATGCAGGGATAGCATCAATAGAGATTCTCTCCTGCTCCATTGAATCACGATGGCGAATAGTTACTGTGTTATCCTCCAATGTCTGGTAATCAACAGTTACACAGAATGGAGTTCCAATAGCATCCTGACGACGGTAACGCTTTCCGATAGAGTCCTTCTCATCATATTGACAGTTATAATCGAACTTAACCATATCAATAATCTGTTGAGCCTTCTCAGGAAGTCCATCCTTCTTAACCAATGGCATTACAGCCATCTTAACTGGAGCAAGTGCTGCAGGGAAACGCAATACTACACGAGAGTCCTTCTTTCCATCCTTGCTCAAATCCTCCTCACAATATGCAGCAGACATTACCTGCAAGAACATACGGTCAACTCCGATAGAGGTCTCGATTACATATGGAACGTATGACTCATTGCGCTCTGTATCGAAGTATTGAATCTTCTTTCCGCAATATTTCTGATGCTGAGAAAGGTCGAAATCGGTACGAGAGTGAACTCCCTCTACCTCCTTGAATCCAAATGGGAACTTATACTCAACATCGGTAGCAGCATTAGCATAGTGAGCCAATTTCTCGTGGTCATGGAATCGATAGTTGTCATCACCAAAGCCCAGATTGCGGTGCCACTTCATACGAGTCTCTTTCCACTTTGCAAACCAATCCAACTCTGTTCCTGGTTGAACAAAGAACTGCATCTCCATCTGCTCAAACTCACGCATACGGAAGATAAATTGACGAGCAACAATCTCATTACGGAAAGCCTTACCAATCTGAGCAATTCCGAATGGAAGTTTCATTCTACCGGTTTTCTGGACATTCAGGAAGTTCACAAAGATTCCCTGAGCTGTCTCCGGACGTAAATATACCTTGTTTGCACCCTCGCTCACAGAGCCCATCTCGGTCGAGAACATTAGGTTAAACTGACGCACCTCTGTCCAGTTTGCTGTTCCTGAAATAGGACAAACAATCTTCTCGTCAAGAATAATCTGGCGCAACTCTGCCAAATCAGTAGCATTCATCGCAACAGCAAAACGCTCATGCAAAGCCTCGCGTTTAGCACTATAATCGACTACCTGCGGATTTGTTGACTTGAACATAGCCTCATCAAAGGCATCGCCAAACTTCTTCTTAGCCTTAGTAACCTCTTTCTCAATCTTATCATCGTACTTTGCAATCTGCTCCTCAATAAGCACGTCTGCTCTGTAACGCTTCTTTGAATCGCGGTTATCAATCAATGGGTCATTGAATGCATCAACGTGACCTGAAGCTTTCCAGATTGTAGGATGCATAAATATCGCTGAGTCCAATCCCACGATATTCTGATGCAAGCGCACCATAGAATCCCACCAATAACGCTTGATATTGTTCTTTAACTCTACTCCGTTCTGTGCATAATCATAAACGGCACCCATTCCATCATAAATCTCTGATGATGGGAATACAAAACCATACTCCTTACAGTGTGAAACTAATTTCTTAAATACGTCCTCTTGTGCCATATTTTATTAATCTTTATAAATGTCCAAAATTGCCTCGGTCACATTGATAATGAAATCACCAGCCTTCTCGCACTCCATAAACATATCAGAGTACAACACTCCTACTGGATAGTTATACTTCTTCTCCTCAAGAGCTTGAATATGCTCACCCTTCAGAGTGTTTCTATAGTGGTTTATCTCGGCCTCCAACTCCAGAGCTCTCTTCAATGATACCTTCTTGTAATCCATCTCAAGATTACTACACATTTCGGCAAGAGCTGCATCAACCATTGCAAAATATGCTTTTAACTTGGCTGTACACTCCTCCGGCATTGTCACATTCGCATCATTCCTGCGCTTAAATGCCTTCGCCAGATTCAATGCCGAATCAGCAACACTCTCAATCTCTGATACAATTCTGAACATTGAACGAACTCGTTTAGAACTCTCGGTTGCCAAGCGAGACTCAGACACCAAAGTCAAATAATCTGCAATTTGCACCTCTAAATCATCGCTCGCATCCTCCTCCCGCTGGAACTTATCAAAAGCCTTCTCATACTCCGATGACTTCATATCGTATGCAGCAACAACTTTCTGGAACATTTCACGAGTGGTTTTACCAAACAATGCAATCTCCTCCTTAGCCTGGAACAACGACGCCTCCGGGGTTGACATAAGACCGGTCTTAATATGTTTCAATGCAAATGTACTATCCTCCTCCTTTTGCGGAATCATCTTAGTTACCAATTTTGCCAATCCCTTGTCAAACCACATTAGGATTAAGACATTCGCACTTTTAACTATTGTATTATATACTGCCAAAACTGTCGGCATTGCAATATTTATTCCATCCTTATATGCTGCTACCTGCTGAGCATCTTTCAATCCAAGGGTTGCAAACAATTTTGGATCTGAGTACATAGGATTGTGATCTACAATATGAACCGACATACACAAATCTGCAACCATCTCCAATGACCAACGGAAAATACAGAAGATCCAAATTACACCAAAGACGTTAATCAAAAGGTGAGCTAAAGCTGCACGCTTAGCAGGCACGTTTGCTACCATTGCCGCCAGATTTGCAGTGATAGTTGTACCGATATTCTCACCCATTACCATTGCTGCAGCATCCTCATATCCAATCCATCCGTTATAACACAAGACCAATGTCAGTGCCATTGTTGCCGATGAAGATTGGAATATCATTGTCAAAACAGTTCCAAAGAACAAAAATATCATCCAAGACTTGAAGCCTAAATAACTGATACTCTGAACAAAATCATTAACACCAGGATAATTGTGCAAATCAGACGGCATTGCATCGTTCAAAAAGCGAATGGCAATGAACAATACAGCAAAACCCACAACCAATTCACCTGCAGTCTTCCGACTTCTCTTCTGAGCAAACAATAAAGGCAGAGCGCATCCCAAAATTGGCAATGCCAAATCACTCATACTGATTTTGCCCAAACCGAAGACAGAGACTAACCAACCGGTAACCGTAGTTCCGATATTCGCACCCATAATTACACCTATCGCACCTACAAGCTCCATCAATCCGGCATTCACGAAACTGACTACCATAACAGTAGTCGCAGATGAACTCTGAATCAACGCAGTGATTACCAGACCGGTAAGAATTCCGGCATATCGGTTCGACGTCATAGCGGCAAGAATCTCACGCATCTTGTTACCCGCCAACTTTTGTAGTGATTCACTCATTAACTTCATTCCGTATAAGAACAAAGCCAAAGCTCCCATCAACTTAAGGAAGATTACTATTC
Organism: Marinifilaceae bacterium; assembly: GCA_017936285.1. Classification (GTDB taxonomy): domain Bacteria; phylum Bacteroidota; class Bacteroidia; order Bacteroidales; family Marinifilaceae; genus RGIG9079. The sequence goes on from JAGBFU010000056.1 coordinate 38,419, forward strand.
CACTCTCCATATTGTTTTAATTTTTATTTTCAATTTGGGGTTAAAATTAATAAAAATGCCAGAATTATTAAGCAATTCCGGCATTAATTGTATTAACCTTTTAAATTTACCCCAATTTGTATATGTTTGATACGTGATAAAAACCTCTTCTTTCAAAATATTCGTGTGCAGCATGATTATCTTTTCCCGACTCCAGATAAATATCCTTTATCCCCTTTGAGCGCAACCAGGAGATAGCCACATCCAGCAACATCGACCCTACTCCGCCTCCACGACTCTCTGGTAGCACTAAAACATCACAGACCATACCAAAAGGATCTGCACCATCCTCCTCAATATCGGCGACACAGAAACCTGCAACTCTACCATCACTCTCAGCAATATAGACTACAGCATCGTTTCCCTCTATCTTCTCACGTATATACTTCTCCCACATATCAAAACCATTGGGGGCGATATACCCATGCAAATCTCCCTCTTCAAACCTCAACTCTCCCACTCCCATCTGTACCTCACCATGAGAGATGTATGACGGATTTGTCTGTAAATTACCCATAAAAATGCTCTTAAGTTGCTCTACATCTACGGGCGAGGCCTCACGAATCTCCACTGCCATAACCAATTATTTTTGTATCTCTTATTAAGAATCTGGTTAAATTTTATGGTTTATTTATTCTTTACTCTGCTTACAATTGTTTCGATTTCTAACTATTCGTACTGCTTCCAAAGAAGAACATTTTCACACGAGAGTAAATCTCTCTCGCTCCCTTTACAAAATGATCCCGGTATCTAGTTAAAAGCACCCAGACACCAATCAGGACAGTTATAACCGAGAGCCACACTATCACATGAGCCAATATTGACGACAACCCGGTCTCATTCTGAACACCCAGGGATTTCATCAAATCCTCAATAAAGGGTAATGAGACATTCTGGAAGAAGATCTCAAAGAGCAAGAATATTGAGATTAACAAAAGAAGGAATCCCATATTAAAACCTTGACGAACACCCTTTGTTTCGGTAATATTATGCAGATAATCATTTACTGCCGTTAAGCTATCATTAAGATCCGAAAACATCTTATCAATATGCAAACGCTCCTCTGTTCTTTGAAACATTACCTTATGCGATACAAACTTTGCATATTGTGATACATTTAGAAGCAGCATCAAACGGGTTAATCGCTTTTGCAGATCGGCATTTCTGCTCAACACCTCATTCAACTTATACTCATCATTATCCTGATCAAGCACCAAACTATTCACAATAATCTGCTCATTTGCATAAGCTATTGTATGTTTCTTGGCCAGAATCATCTCCAGTATCAGCATATACTCAGGCCATGAAACATGATAACGTGAACGCATCTTCAAATGAGCTTTCCAATCTACACCCTGAGCATCCTCGCCTCTCAACCCATAAGTTCCAAAGACAACCGCCATATCCGAATTTACAAGGACCAGATCATCGGTATCAATAGCAATATTATCTCCACACACCTCATCGAATGCCTTTGCATCACGGAAAGGCCACTCTCCCGGATACAGCGACATCAAACCTATAAGTTCCGATTTATGGTACTCCTTGATATGTTCAATAGTCTGCACCTCGTCCAGACCCAATGCCTCGAACGCTCCATTATGATCCTGCATACTCTCCCAAATGTCAACCAGGGTAAATTTGGTATCCCTCATCACAACGGCACTACGGTCATACTCCTTCGATTTTACTGCAGAGTGCTTAAGAATTTCATTGATAAGAGACTCTTTATAACGGCGACAGATTTCCGGAAATGGGTTTCCTGATTTACCATCATTGGCAACAGAATAGGTTAATGAGTAATCTTGAGAATACTCTCCACGCTCATCAATCTTAAGATCACTGAAGAGAGCATCCTTTAAATTAGCATTAATATCGGTCTCAACCAGATTGTTCTCCTTGTCAATCGTAGCAGTCCAGTTCTCTGCCCCATGATTCAGAGCTGCCAACAGAATTAAGTGGTCATTATAAAGAAAGAGCTCTTCATCTCTCTTGTTTCGCTCAATATATGATATATTGGTTTCATTAACAACCTTTTCTACTTCACAGCAACGAATAGAATCCTTATCCCTTAACAGACGGTATGAGAGTATCACTGTTCTATTGAAAAAGAGCGACATCTCAACATGCACCTCTCCCTCTACCTTGATAATCGGTTGCGGCGAACACTTTCCGTTTTTGTTGGGATTGATTATCATTGAGATATGAAATCCGGGCAAAATATAGCGTTTGATTGCTCTTCTTGAATCCTCATTTGCAGAGACGCCACCCCCGAAATTGTCAATCAAGACTTTGGGACGCTCAAAAATAAAACTCTCAATGGTTCCTTTTGAGTTTTTTCTTACAAGAAAATTTTTTCCTCCGTCACGAGCATCCCCCAGACTCTCCTCAATTCGAGAGAAATCGACACTCTTAATATCCTTAGGTTCTGCAAATTTCAAATCATGAGGCAGGGTAAAGACCTGCATAAACACCATCGAGAATCCGTGGTATCGCAATCCTGTCTCAGGATCATTACAACATTTCACCTTATTTTCACACATACTAATAATCTAAAAGGAGCTCCTCCGCATACTCCTTATCTTTTTGAAGTTGGGTTATCAACTCAGCCGTCGTCTCAAACTTCCTCTCATCACGCATCTTCGCTATAAACTCAAGTTTAAGCTCTTTTCCGTATATATCACCGCTCAATCCAAAGAGATTTGCCTCAATACTTAACTCACCATCTTTATGGAACGTGGGTCGTACACCAATATCAAGCATTCCTTTATACAGAATGCCATCGCACTCCGCAACAATTGCATAGGCTCCTCTTCCCGGAAGTAGTTTATTGCAATCATCCAACTCAATATTTGCTGTTGGAAAACCTATTGATCTGCCATTTGAAAAGCCCTTGATAACCCTACCCCTACAAGAGTAGTTATATCCTAAGTAATTTCTAGCTGTAACTACATCACCGGCAAGCAGAGCATTTCTTATCTTGGTAGAACTTACATTGACCTCTTTCTCGCTATATGGAGTTCCCTGCTCAAGATAAAATCCCAACTCCCCGGACAACAACTTCAACTTCTCAAAATCTCCCTCTCTGTCTCTGCCAAACTGATGATCATAACCGACAATCATACCCTTTATTCCTATCTTGCCAATCAGAAACTCCTTGACAAAATCGGCATAATGAAGATTTGCCAACTCCTTGGTAAAAGGTAAAATTATAAGATGATCAACCCCGGCTTTTGCCAATAACTCCCTCTTTTCTGCCAAAGATGAGAGCAATTTAATCGATGGAGCATCGGGATTTAAAACATGACGCGGGTGGGGATCAAAGGTAATGACAGTAGCAAGAGCGCCTTGCGCAGATGCTACACTGCGCAAGGCGTTTAATATATGAAGATGTCCTCGATGAACACCATCAAAACTCCCTATGGTTATAAAGGGGTTATCAAGCCGTAACTCATCAACTCCGTAATGGATCTTCATAAGAACAGATTACTATCCGCAGCGAGACCAACCACAAGTCTTACAAATCAAACATCCCTCTTGATATGTCAACTCTCCACCGCAATTACCACATGTCTCTCCCTCTGCCAAAGCTCCATTAGGAACATACTTTTTCAAAGCTCTCTGCACTCCATTCTTCCATGTGTTGATATTCTCGTTATCAAACTCCATGGCATTGATCAAAGATACTGTCTGTGCGACCGGCATACCATAACGCAACACTCCGGAGATCAACTTAGCATAGTTCCAGAACTCCTTGTCAAACTTATATGACAATCCCTCAACGGTAGTCTTGAAACCTCGCTTATTACTGAACTGGAAGTCGTAACGGCTATTACCATCCTCATCAAAGTGTTTTACAATCTTTCCGTGAGTAACCGATTTAGGCAACATGATTCCCTCATCATCATCGGTAATTCCTGTAAAGATCTCGTATGGACGACCATCGTACAAACCGATGAAAGCAATCCATTTATCTTTATTATTCTGGAATCGTACCACATCAGCCTCTAGCTCTATCGGACGTTTTTCCGGGAATATCGATGGTTGCTTTGGCTCCTGCTTTTTCTCAGCCTTTGCTGATACAAGAATTCCGGCTCTTGAACCCTCACGATATACGGTAACACCCTTACAGCCACATCTCCATGCCTCTACATACAACTGGCCTACCAACTCTTTGGTTGCATCTGCAGGAAGATTCACTGTAACACTGATTGAGTGGTCAACCCACTTCTGAATAGCACCCTGCATCTTAACCTTAGCCACCCAGTCAATATCATTGGCTGTAGCCTTATAGTATGGAGACTCTGCAATCAAATCATCAATCTCTGTCTGTGAATACTTTTTATCAGTATCGTAACCATTGATTCGCATCCACTCCAGGAACTTTGGGTGGTAAACAATATACTCCTCGTAAGAATCACCAACCTCATCAACGAAATCCACATGAGCCCCTGAGTCCAAATCGGTAATCTTTCTTCTGCGCTTGTAAACAGGCATAAATACCGGCTCAATTCCCGATGTAGTCTGAGTCATAAGACTGGTCGTTCCGGTCGGAGCAATAGTCAAGCAGGCAATATTTCTACGGCCATACTTTCTGATATCCTCAACCAGCTGAGGATCCTTCTCTGCCATTCTTGCAAGGAAAGGATTATTCTTCTCACGCTCTGCATCGTAAACTCCGAAAGCACCACGCTCCTTAGCCATAACCATTGAAGATCTGTAACACTCCATTGCCAAAGTACTCTGGACTTTTACGGCAAAATCGGTCGCCTCGTCTGTTCCATAACGCAAACCCAAAGCAGCAAGCATATCTCCCTCCGCAGTAATACCGACTCCGGTTCTTCTTCCCTGTAAAGCCTTATCCTTAATCTTCTGCCACAAACGAATCTCTGTATATTTCAACTCAGGATCCTCGGGATCAGACTCGATCTTATTCAAAATAGCATCAATCTTCTCCAGCTCAAGATCAATAATATCATCCATCATACGCTGAGCGATTGCAACATGCTTCTTGAACAACTCCATATTGAACGAGGCCTCCTTTGTGAAAGGATTCTCTACATATGAATACAAATTAACAGCCAACAATCTACATGAGTCGTATGGACACAATGGAATCTCTCCGCATGGATTTGTAGATATTGTTCTAAAGCCTAGATCTGCATAACAATCAGGCAGACTCTCACGAGTAATAGTATCCCAGAACAGAATTCCCGGCTCTGCAGATTTCCATGCATTGAAAACAATCTTCTCCCACAACTTCTTAGCCTCGATACTCTTGATAAACTTAGGATTCTCTGAGAAGACAGGGAACTTCTGAACATACTCGGTATCGTTAACAGCTGCCTCCATGAAGGCATCATCAATTCTTACAGATACGTTAGCACCTGTAATTTTACCCTCAACCATTTTGGCATCGATAAAATCTTCAGCATCTGGGTGATTGATAGAGACACTCAACATCAAAGCTCCACGACGGCCATCCTGCGCAACCTCACGTGTAGAGTTTGAATAACGCTCCATAAATGGAACAACTCCTGTTGAGGTTAAAGCAGAGTTCATAACCGGTGAACCCTTTGGACGCAAATGAGACAAATCGTGACCTACACCGCCGCGGCGCTTCATCAACTGCACCTGCTCCTGATCAATCTTCATTACACCTCCATACGAATCCGAATGGCCTTCATTTCCAATAACAAAACAGTTTGACAACGATGCTATCTGGAAATTATTTCCAATTCCTGTCATTGGACCACCCTGTGGAACAATGTAACGGAAATTTTTCATCACATCGAACAACTCTTCAACTGACATTGGATTCTGATATTTCCGCTCAATACGATTAATCTCACTTGCCAATCGCATGTGCATATCATCCGGTGTTCTCTCGTAGTAATTCCCATAGGAATCCTTCAATGCATACTTTGAAATCCAAACCTTAGTAGCAAGGGCATCTCCCTTAAAATACTCTAAACAAGGCTCATAGATCTCGTCATAGGTGTAACTTTTCATTTTGATCTGCTGTTTTTATTTGTATTCGTAACAGGTACAAAGTTAAGAAATCAAAACTATAAAACACCATAAAGAGGAAACTTTTTTATTAAAAAAAACACCAAAATGATCAACCATCAGATAATCAAAGTTTTCATTTTGGGAAACTTCAAATTTCAAAAGTTTTCCAAAAAGTAAATTTTTACGACTCATCAAACAAAGTTAAATAGGTAAAAATCAAGACAAAACAAAAAAAAAGAAGCCTATTAGCTTCTCCTCTAAAATTTCCAAAGTTGAAAACTTTTAATTCAAATTTAATAAATCATCGGGAACCGAAACATATAGAATTCTTTTGTCATCATCCATATCAAGAATGAACTCATCGCCAAGCGGCAAAAGAACCTCTTTCCCGTCCACAACTATAGTAAATACAATATTTCCTGAGTAATCTACTACATCTTCAACCTCTCCTATCTGCTGGGTATTCACATCACAAGTATGATAGCCAACAAATCTGTATATATCGGTAGGATCATCGCTCTCCTCATCTTCAATAAGCGAGGTTTCAACCATAACAGTCGAACCAACCAGAGCAAGTGCCTCCTTTTCAGTATCTACATCATCGAGATGTATAAGATAAGAACTCCCTCCACGAGTTCTTACACTATCGGGAGTAATAAAAAAGGGAACCGGTCCTCCCTCCAATATAAGGAATACCGGTTCTCCTTCGAAATCTTCCAACAGAACCTCCTCACACTGCACTACCACATTTCCACGCAAACCGTGAATTTTGGTAATTGTACCTATTTCTGTGAGGTCGTCTATTGTAATCATTGCAAAATTATTCTGCTGACTCAGCTGGAGCCTCCTCTGATGCCTCTGCAGCAGCAGCAGCCTTAGCAGCCTCAATCTCAGCCAACTTCTTAGCAACAGCCTCCTCTTTTGCAGCACGTGTCTTAGCCTCCTCAGCCAATGTAGCCTGAGTCTTAGCAACACCGTCCTTAGCAAGAGCAGCTTTCTTTGCAGCGATCTTCTCATTCTTTGCGTTCAACCAAGCCTGGAATTTAGCCTCAGCTGTAGCCTGATCAAAAGCACCCTTCTTAACTCCACCCTGCAAGTGTTTCATCATCAAAACACCGGTGTAAGAAAGAATACGGTTAGCAGTCTCGGTTGGTTGAGCACCAGTATTTACCCAATACAATGCACGATCAAAGTTGATGTTGATTGTTGCAGGATTTGTGTTAGGATCATAGATTCCCAATTTCTCAATGAATCTACCGTCGCGTGGAGCTCTGCTGTCCGCAACTACTACATGATAAACAGCGTGACGTTTGTGTCCGTGTCTAGCCAATCTAATTTTTGTTGCCATTTTTAATTTAATTTATTTAATGAATTAGACATGCCTATACCCGATAGGCGGGCGCAAAGTTACTACATTTATTCTAAATCACAAAACAAATTTTCACCGAAAATTATCTGATAAACAACAACTCTCTATATTTGGGCATAGGCCATACCTGGTCATCAATACAATCCTCAAGTTCGTCAACATGATAACGAATCACATCGAAATACGGGAAGACATTATTTTGGTATGACAATGCCTTTTCACGCTCATCAAGAATCTCATTCGCCACCTTACGAGCCTCAGTCATGGCATCGACACTCTCATGAATAGCTGTGATATGTTTAGAAATCTTCTCTACCATTGCCATATCATATTTTGCCAACCCCTTTACTTGCTCTGCACTGAATAGCTGAGTGAATTTGGTCAGCTTTCCAAGCAGAATATCCTGATACTTCGATGCAGCAGGAATAATATGGTTAAATGCCAGATTACCCAACACACGTCCCTCAATCTGAACCTTCTTGGTATATATCTCCATATAGACCTCGGTTCTTGACTCCAGCTCCTTACGAGTAAAGACATTCGTACTCTCGAACATCCTTACACTCTTCTCTGAAACATAGTTATCAAGAATCAATGGAACACTTGTCTCACAATCCAAGCCTCGTACCTTAGCCTCACGCTTCCACTCATTGCTATAACCATTGCCGTCAAAGCGGATAGCTTTGCACTGCTTCACGCACTCTTTTACAACTGTATATATCGCTTCAAGTTTAGGCTTTCCAACAGCAATCAAAGCATCAACCTGCGATTTGAATTTAACCAACTGCTCTGCAACGATCGAGTTTAAGACTGTCATTGATTGAGCACAATTGGCCGAAGATCCAACCGCACGGAACTCAAATCTGTTTCCTGTAAAGGCAAACGGAGAGGTTCTGTTTCTATCGGTATTGTCGCGCATCAACTCTGGAATAAATCCAACCCCCTGCATTGTAAATCCCGACTTATCGTGAACCTCCAAAGCCTGCTCCAAAGGTAGCGACTCGATTTTATCAAGAATTCCTGACAATTGTGAACCCAAAAAGGCAGACAAGATTGCAGGAGGCGCCTCATGACCTCCAAGACGGTGAGTATTTGTTGCACTGATAATCGATGCCTTTAACAGAGCATCGTGCTCCTGAACTGCACACAATACATTTACAAGGAATGTTATAAACTGTAGATTCTCCATTGGATTATCGGCAGGAGACAACAAGTTAATCCCTGTATTTGTCTGCATTGACCAGTTGCAGTGCTTTCCTGATCCATTGATTCCCTTGAATGGCTTCTCATGCAGCAACATTCTGAAATTATGACGACGTGCAGTCTTCTTCATAATCATCATAAGGAGCTGATTATGGTCATTGGCGAGATTTGCAGTTTCAAATATAGGTGCAATCTCGAACTGATTAGGAGCCACCTCGTTATGACGTGTCTTCAATGGAATTCCCAACTTCAGACACTCAAACTCCAAATCCTTCATATATGCCTGAACACGTGTTGGTATTGAACCAAAGTAGTGATCATCAAGCTGCTGATTCTTAGCACTCTCGTGGCCTATCAATGTTCTTCCTGTCAATAGCAAATCGGGACGTGCATCATAGAGCGACTTATCAATCAAAAAGTACTCCTGCTCCCATCCCAAATTGATTGTTATCTTCTTGACATTATCGTCAAAATATTGACACACTGCTGTTGCAGCCTTATTAATTGCAGTCTCTGACTTTAAAAGGGGAGTTTTATAATCCAAGGCCTCGCCCGTATATGAGATAAAGATTGTTGGAATACAGAGTGTATCATCCATAATAAAGGCGGGCGAGGTTACATCCCATGCACTGTAACCGCGAGCCTCAAAGGTGCTGCGAATACCTCCGCTCGGGAAACTTGAGGCGTCGGGCTCCTGCTGTATAAGCAACTTACCCGAGAACTTCTCAATAACACCATCGTGAGTAAGTTCGATAAAATTATCGTGCTTCTCTGCAGTTGAACCTGTTAATGGTTGGAACAAGTGGGTGTAGTGGGTTGCCCCCATCTCCATTGCCCAATCCTTCATTGCAGCAGCAACTCCATCGGCCATCTTTCTATCCAATGGAACTCCCTGCTCTACTGAGCGTTGAACTGCATTATATATCTCTTTTGGCAAATACTTTGCCATCTTCTCGCGATTAAAAACATTCACCCCGTAGTAATCTGAAGTCCTTTCAGCCGGAGCCTTTACCTGAACGGCGGAACGCTTAACCGCCTCCTCAATCATTTTAAATCTGAATGTTGTCATATACTAACTCATCTAACAGAGTGCAAAATTACTTTATGACTCAATTAAAAACAAATTTGATTCATCAAATCCTTTTTTAAATGTTTTCTGCACAGGATTGGATTATCATCCTCAGCGAGAGTCTCCTTTATCTTAAGTAACTCAGGACTATTTATTTCTGTGTCATCCATATCTAAAACAAGTTCCGCTCCCATATTTGAGAGATTATCTTCAGACAATCCCCACAAATCTCCATCTTCAACTAAGATTGCTTTTTGACCATCGAATATAAGAATCTCATTAAGCACCATACTAATCCGCATCAAGAGATACCCATCCGACGATACTATTTCACTATATCCATAACTCAGTCCTGCATTACCTATATTTCTAATCACATCTAAAGGTTCCAACTCTTTGTTCTGAACAAGAAATGCAGAATCGACCAATTTACGCTCTATGTCAAAGGAGTATTCAGGCTCCAACTTACCATTATTATATCTCCACACATCATGGCTCAACAGAGAGACTCCTAAAACTTCACCTTTATATTTTACTATCGGCTTGGTAATTGCGTGGTACGCCCCATGCTTTGATTCCCAAAATGTTTTGCCTGTCAAAGGCTTGGAAATTAAACTATCTCCATGGGGAGTTAAAAGTCTATACTCATATTTTGAATCCTCGGGCACATTTCGCACATATTCATCCAAACGAGGTGGTAAACCATTATGCCCCAAAAATTTTCCATCTGGCAGGGGTTCAATATAATCCATATAGAGATCACCACTATTCACCTTATATGCCTTGATAAAGGCTCCATCATAAGAGTATAGCAACAATCTTTTAGTATAACTGCATAGGATTCCCACATAATTATGCTCGCGGTCAACAAAAACGTTTTGAGCGTAAAGATACTCCTCTGGACCACGCCCCATAGCGCCAACTCTATTCAGAAACTTACCCTCGCTTGAAAAGAGATAGATGTATGATTCTCGCGTAAATATTGGATCGTCATATACAATGATATAGTTGGTATCGCGCCAAACTCTACTGATATTGGAAATCAAACATGAATCAGTTGTCTCCAGAGCGATATACTCCTTATAATCTATATATTCAGATAGTTTTGACCCCTCAACAATCTTAACTGAAGACTCTTTTCCACCTCCTGCACAACCCAGAAGTCCGCAGATTGCTAACAAGAGAATGAGTTTTCCAATATTCATGTTATTCAAACATCTCTTCCAGATAGTCTGTATCGGCACAAGCAAGTACCACATTTGAATATCCATCGGAGTGTGAATCAATTCCTCAAGATTTTCATTAATCTCAGACTCAAACTCCTCTTCAATTGACATCAACAACTCCACAAAATCCAAATCATCCCCAAGCTCCCTGAGGTTGGTAGTATCATTTACTTCAGAATATGAGACATCATAATGCTCAGCAACGATACTTTTAATTCTCTCTAACAATAACTCTTTTAGCATAATATCATATTTTATATCACTTTACTCTCATTACTCTTATGCCTGTACATCTGCGATTATTTATAACATAATCTGCCAGATAATCGGGATCCACACACACTTTATTGTAGCGGGTTGAGGCATGCAATAACTTGGTATGACCATCCTCCTTATATACAAAACCCATGTGGGTAAAATCGAGTCCCTCAATAGCAGTCATAAAAAGGACAATATCTCCGTCATTCAATTTATGGGCCACCTCAGGTACCTTATGAGCAGGGATATAGTAGTAAGGCTCGTTGGAAATAGAGTCTTCAATAACCCGCAACTCCTCAATTAAAGCTCTGTCTGCACTCAATGCAGGATATGACGGGTAATGTGTTGTCATAAAATCCAGACGTTTCATACCCATTGTAGTAGAGTACTCGTCTGTAACCTCGTCCAAAATTCCCATCTTAACATTATTTCCAATCCAATCCGAAGCATAGTGCAGACGCGACATATAACCATCACGCTCTCCATCGCGGTAACGAATTCGCTCCAATGCCCGACAGTAGTCAGTATCTTTAGGCGAGGGCTCACGTCCACTAACCATTGCAGCTACAACATACTCAACAAATGTTGTACAATCAACTCCACCCAGATTAACAACCAATGGTTCGCCGGCAACCTCCAATGTCTGCGCCTTGTATGGAGTATCCATAAAGTTATCGGCATAGTGTCTGAAGTCGGACAATTGGGCATTACATGAAAAGAGTGGTAGTAATGCCAACGATAATATTGTAATAAATAGCTGTCTCATAGGCTATAAATCAAATGGTAATTTATCTGAATCGCCCCAATAGATGTGGATATATGTAGCAATTACATTATCTATTCGCAATATCTCGGAGTCACACAACTCTCCTTTGGCATTATATACAAGGTAAGAGCCATCAGCACTCTCGCCCGGTAATAATTTTGAGAAGTGGAACTCGTGACCTCGCCACTCTTTTCCATCGGGAGCTACTACTTTCCTGTAACCTAATGTCAATTTTACTCTGTCAAGGGTAATTTTACGAGGCAGGACTGCTGCCATATCAAAATTTTTACCATCCTTATCAGTAACACTCTCGCTTAAGTATATCATTCCACCACACTCAGCCAGAACTTTACCTCCATTTTTGCAATAGGCACGAATCGAGGCCATCATCTTCTTATTTGCAGTCAATTCCGGCAGATGGAGTTCAGGATAACCTCCGGGGAGATAGAGAAAATCGGTCTCCGGCAACTCGGTATCATGGATAGGACTAAAAAACTTCACCTTACCATAGCGTTTCAGAGCCTTGATATTCTCCTCGTAGTAGAAGTTAAATGCTTCGTCACGAGCTACAGTGATTTTTAAAGTACCTCGAGGGGTCGGCTTTTGCGGTTCTGTTTCAGCAAACTCCTGTGTACAGATATTGATAATCTTCTCTATATCTACGGTACTCTCCATTGCCGAGGCTATCAAATCAGCAAACTCATTAAAGCAGAACTCCTCGTCTATATTCAATCCAAGGTTTTCAATAGGAATCTCCAGAGCACTCTCCTGCTTTAAGTAACCTAAGCTTGTAACACCTACAGCCTCGGCTGCCTGTTTCAACAGATTATAGTGCTTCTCAGATGATACGAAGTTGAAAATTACACCGGCAATCTTCAATCCGGGTCTGAAATTCTTTAATCCATACAATATAGGGCCAACCGAATAGGCTACAGATTTAGCCTTAACAACAAGGATTACAGGCAAATCCAGAAGCATGGCTGTATCGGCACTACTTCCCTTGTCAATGGCATAACCATCATAGAGTCCCATAGTTCCCTCAATAACACAGGCATCTGCCGTTGAACCATAGCGACTGTATAACTCTTTCAGATGCTCATCTGTCGATAAGAAGGTGTCAAGATTTACCGATGTTCTGCCGGTTGCTGCATAGTGATGACGGGTATCGATATAATCAGGTCCACATTTAAATGGCTGGACAGTTATTCCTTTTCGCGCCAATGCACGCATCAATCCCATTGCTAATGTTGTCTTCCCAGAACCTAACGAGGAAGCTCCTATTAAGAATTGAATTTTTTTCATTGTAACATTATACTAAACTATCGCAAAGATATATAATAATTGGGAAAAATCGTGCAAGCCGAATGCAGAGGGCAAATTTATTTGCACTATGCTGAGGCGCAGCCGATTTTGCGGCACTGCGGAGCAGTGGCGAATGAGGAATTAGGAATGAGGAATTAGGAATTTATAGTTAGGAGTGAACAGTTAGAAGTTAACGAGCGAAGCGAGTAAAGCCCCCTTATTAGCCGTAATGAACGCAGTGAATAAGGCGAAGGGGGTTTGGGGGTTGGTAGACAACAAATTAAAGCAAATCAACAGGATTGCA
>JAGBFU010000057.1 GCA_017936285.1 Marinifilaceae bacterium
CTCGGATATTCTTTCCGAAGGCGATTCATCACGTCTTATAACCCATCTGGTAAAAGAGAGGAATATTTTTTCAAGTATAGATGCCTATATTACAGGCGATATGGATGCCGGGCTATTTATCTTCTGCGGTAAACTTGCCGACGGAATTGAATATGACGAAGCGGAAGAGGCTATCAACCAGGAGATTCAGCTCTTTATCAATACACCCATCCCTCAACGTGAATTTGAAAAGATAATACACAAACGTGAAGCACAACTCTGCTTTGGCGAGATAAACTACCAAAACAAGGCTGCTAACCTGGCATTCTTCGAAATGCTTGGTAACATTGAGTTGATTAACGCAGAAAAAGAGGTATATGAGAATGTAACCGTGGAGGAGATGCAAAACTTTGCACAGCACCTTTTCCGCAAAGAGAATTGTACCACCCTACATTACAAAAAGAGATGATCGACAGAAACATAGCACCCAAAATATTTCCACTATCACAACCAATGATAATGGAACATAAAACAGAAATTCTGCCAAACGGAGTAGAGATAGTTATTTTAAACGATCCATCGCAAGAGGTATTCAAGATGGACATCATGTTCAAGGCTGGTGCTGCCTATCAGCCTCAACGCTTAATTGCCACTACAGCAATAAATATGTTGGGCGAGGGCACAAAGAAACATAACTCCGAGCAGATTTCCGAACTATTCGACTACTACGGAGCCTATATCGGAGAACATGTAAGCATGATTAATTCTGAATTATGCCTTATAGGTCTATGCAAATATGCAGAGCCGGTTATCAACCTGACAGCAGAACTTATAATCGACTCGTTATTCCCGGAAAAAGAGCTTGGCATATTCCTGAAAAACAGAAAACAGCAGTTCCTTATCCAATGTGAAAAGACATCATATCTGGCTCGAAAGGAGTATATGTTACGCATGTACGGAGATGGTCACCCCTATGCTAATCAGGTTGAGGCAAAAGATTACGACCTGCTTGACAGAGAACTGCTTATAGAGTTCCACAAAGAGCGTTATGCCGCAGAGAACTGCAAAGTATATATCTCCGGTAACGTAAATGAGGAGATTCTTGGATACCTTCGTAAAGCGTTCTCCGAGATTCCCAACTGCTTTAGTCTGAATGAACGATATATTCCAAAAGCAAATCCATCGCCTATAGGTAAATATCATGTAACCAAAGAGAAGAGTGCACAAACCAGTATAAGAATAGGAAAGAGTGGTATCAAACTTACCGATCCCGACTATCCGGAATTTATGTTGCTTAACACTCTTTTCGGAGGCTACTTCAGTTCACGCCTGATGGCCAACATCCGCGAAGAGAAGGGATATACGTATGGTATTCAAAGTTGTAACTTACCTATGCATAATGCGGCCAACTGGTTTATTGCCACTGACGTAAACAAAGCTATGACTCAGGCCACCATCGACGAGTGTTTTAAAGAGATGCGCAATCTGGCAGAAAAGCCAATTGGCATTGAGGAGTTCAATCGCGCACGACAATATCTTCATGGGGAGTTATTACGTGAACTTGACGGAGCTTTTGCCCAATCGGATATGCTTCGACACAAACGTTCATTCGGATTGGATTTAGGCCTGTACAATCAGATGATTAAGCGTATATCTACCTGCGACCCCGACCGAATACAGGAACTTGCCGCACGCTATCTTCGTCCAGAAGAGTGCTACATCATCACCGCAGGAGAGTAAGAAAAAGGGCTGACTTTACATCAAAAAAGTCAGCCCCATCTATTTAGTTTTATAGCTCGTCTTTATATCTCCTCAGGAGTCCATGTAACCGAACTCATTCCTCCAATTGAAGTAACAATCTCCTTATTCTCTACTAAAATGAAATGAGTCTCATCCGGCAGATACTCCTCTGAGAGAGTAAGAACCAAATCATTCTTGAGAGTTATGGTTGATGCACTCTCATCATACACAAAAGTTATTGTCTCATCACCAATCTTCAATGTACGAGTTGTCTCAAAAATAGTCCATGTTGCTACACCATAAGAATCACCTGACTCAATGTACAAATTTCCGCTTCCATAGAAATAGTAAACCTGGCTATCTGATCCATTCCAAACACCCTTCAAAACTTTGGCTGTCAATAGATCGCCCTGAGGCTCCTCACCTTCGCCAAAACCATCGTCATTGCCACCATCACCGGTTCCATCACCGGTTCCATCACCGGTTCCATCGCCGGAACCATCGCCGGAACCACTACCACCAGTACCATCATCATTGCCGCCATCGCCAGCACCACCATCGCCAGTGCCGCCATCGCCAGTGCCATCGTCATTACCTCCGTCACCATTACCTCCGTCACCATTACCGCCATCATCAGGATTACCGGTATCGCCCGGAAGCTCAGTATCGCCCGGTGTATCTGGATTAACATCATCGTTATCAGAGCTACATGCTCCAAACGCAATTATCATAACAAGAGCAAATGCTCCAAGGAAATATCTTAATTTCATAACTCTACAAATTTATAATTCAACCTCTTCTTTCGTTACTTTCACGTATGTTGTATTTATTGATGTTCCTGTCACTTTGAAACGATACGGGAAGTGATAATCATCGCTCACATCCTCATCCCAATCCTTCTGTCTGTGAGAGGTTGGAGCTCCGGTAACAATGAATACCAATCGCTTTGTATCCTCGGGAACTGTAAATGTTAGAGAGCCACTATCACTCTTCTGCATTTCGCTGTATACAGGAGTCCAGCCACCCTCGCCAGTACATGCAACTACTCCCCATCGCCAACCAAGCGTTGAACTATAGTTATAGTCAGCAATCGATGTCTCTGGATAGCTTGACAATCCTTCAAAGTCAATGGTTACCTCGGTTCCTGCTATAGGCACCTTCAAATGAACTGCATTATAACCGTATGATTGTGGCGACAAAGCGTAGTTCACAGTAGTTCCCTGATCCGTCTTATAGGTATCAGGATAGCAACGATAGTAGTCATCGGTACTATTATGAATCAACCATGTCTTATTGGTATAATAGTTATTACGCTCACTTGCCGACTTTTTATCCAACATAGAGCGCATATACTGATTAATCTCATCGTATGTAAAACTCCATGTCTGCTCCTTGGCAGCCGACAACCAGATTTCGTCATTAAACTTCTCCTGCGAGGTATTGGTTATACGCTGATATGCCTGAATTGCATCCTCGCCTCTGTTAGAAAAACGCCAAACGCGTGCAAGAACATCTCTGCCGTGCAACTCCTCCCACAAACTAATCAGGTAGAAGTACTGATAGCGAACCCATTCATGAGTAAATCCTTTATGCGCATTTGCCTGATGAACAGGAATTTCACAACCCCAGGTCTTGAAATACTCCAAATTCTGCCATGCCATATAGTTAGCGCACTGCTCCCAGAATCCATTACCCTGACCAATATTATGACCAAAACCACAATAACGAGAATGATACAACAAATCGGGATCGGTCTTGACGTCGGCAGCAACCTGATATTGGAAAGAGTGTCCCAGCTCATGGGCTACAGTCTGACCTACAGGATTACATGCGGTAGGTCCAATCCAGAATGTTCCGATATAATTATCAACTCCTCCACCATAAGCAATCCAAGTATCGGTATAGAAAAGGAAGATAATCATTTTGTGTGTATCGGTTCTTGAATAACCCGGTACAACAAACTTCAACTCATCGCGATAACGAGCATAGTAAGCCTCCATCTTGGCCAACAAATCATCAATATTCACCTTCATTGTGGCGTTACCTACCTTCTTGGTACACTTCGATGGATCATCCCCAAAACCAGGCTCCCAGAATACAATCAGATTCTCTGACTGTTTTGAACGCTGCCAACAGAAATTGCTGCTCTCATCGTAAAGATCTGCTGTCCTGAAGTTAAATCGGCTAACCGATGCACCATCGGGCAACCACAAATTTCCAGTCAAATAGATCTGCTTGTCATTATACGAAAGCTGATATGCGTGCCCCTGTTTAAATTCACGACCTTTAAAGCGCTGCGTAATTGTTCCTGCACTTGTCTGAATCTCAACAGTAATTGTATCACTCGACAAATCAGATGGAAGGATTGCAGCTCTGATAACCGCACTCTTATTTGTTTGGATATCCTTAGCCCAATCACCTGATATTGCAATATTTATCTCATCGGTATAGGTTATTGGAGTAACCTTAAGGCACTCATCGCTACCCTTTGCTGCAGTAATATCAATAGTTCCCGTCTCTACAAAACTTGCACCGCTTGATTTGATTTTGGCACCTGTAATTGTCATGGGCGATGCCTCGCGGTTATAGACCAACAGA
The DNA here is from genome assembly GCA_017936285.1 of Marinifilaceae bacterium. Classification (GTDB taxonomy): domain Bacteria; phylum Bacteroidota; class Bacteroidia; order Bacteroidales; family Marinifilaceae; genus RGIG9079. The sequence goes on from JAGBFU010000057.1 coordinate 4,318, forward strand.
TCAATCCACGCTCCCACATGCTGGAAAGTTGCAATTGTAGTTTTGCCGATAGTAGATGGCGAAACTACAAGATAATCATACTCCGAGATATGAGAAAAACTTGCATCGCTCTGGTTCTGATCCTTTGAGATAGCAACCGGGACTGCTGTCGGATCGGTAATAGCCTCATTATATGGAAAATATCCATAATATTCTGTACCAGTCTCCATTATAACAGGCGACTCAGAATATGCTCTGCGCAACTCTCCACTTACAGTAAATGGCAGATTTTCAAATGTCTCGGCATAGAAACCAATTCTATCACCCTCGGTAAACTTACTTGAGTAACCTTCGTACGAAACTCTCGACGATGTTCCCTCCTCTATGGCAACCTCGATATAGCTCCCCTGGCCATCCGAATTGCCCGGCATTGATTCCGGTACAATGTTATCATTGCAGGAACAAAACCACACAAGGGCAGATACTGCCCACAAGATTTTTGTTTTATTCATAGTATTAATTAATTATTTGCTCATTTTAGCACACAAATATAAAACCTATATATACAACTTGCAACTATTTCATAAAAAATATTAAAAAATGGGCCCATTTTTAGCATCTGGACCCATCTATAAACAAAATTCAATTTACACTCGCTACTCCTTAATCTCGACATAGAGTTCAATATCAACACACTTCATTGTATATCCATTCACATAACGAAGTGTTACAGAAGGACTTGAACCAACTCTGGCTCGCGGTTTACATGAAACATGCTCAAAAGTTCCATCGGGATTTGGTTTCACACAAACTTTGGCATCAGGAGAACGCCAAGGTATAGCTCCCAAATAGCCAAACCAACCATCAGTAACAATCCAGGGCTGGAAACTGCGTCTGTACTCTGCACCTCCTACCTCATCGAACCTTCCCATAAGAACTGCAGTAGGAGTTCCTCCAAGCAGCGAAGTGACACTATCCAGTTTATGCTTCACGGAGTAGTTCTTTCTCACCTGCTCATACCCCTCTGCCGAACTTACAATAAATTTAACAGTATCTATCGCAACTATCTCATACTCATCACTACTCTGTTCTACGTCATGGGCCGGCAAATTATTTACCACCAAGTTTCCGTAACTATTAATGCGATATAATCCATTACCATTATGCATTTTGTTCAATCCGCATAAAAACATTACACCAAAAACAATAAACAGAGTTCCGCTTACAAAGACATAGCGCATTACATTAGCTTTGAATATCAATCTTATCAATAATAGGACTACTGTTATTGCCAGAAGAATTGCAATAAAAACTACAGGGAACCCGAGCACTACCTCCTCATCTAAACTCTCCAACAAGGCAAATTTATTCGGAGGGAATGAACTAGCGGTTCTCAATAAAATTATGCATATTCCAAGAACTGCTGCAAAAAACAACACAAATATAAAGACAATTGGTACTGCTACAACAAAGAACAGAATTTTAAGAATTGTTGATGCGATATTTGGCCTGCCATATTTCCCATCATCAACAATTACGTTACGTGCAATACCTTCGGTGGAAATATCCTCGCCACGCATCTGCATTTGCTGAACAACTGTCAATGCAGGAGGCACTATCAACCACATTATCAAATATATAAGAATAAATGGGAAGTAATTCAAATATGGAATGAAATGTACTAAGACAAATATCAGTCTTAACCAGGTCTTATCAATACCCATATATGATGCCAGTCCGGCCAAAACACCTCCCAACAATCTGTTATGCACATCTCTGTATAGTTTCTTTATGGGCGATGCCTTTTGCTGTTTCGAATCATCAGCAGGCGTTACACCATCAGTCGCTCCATCCCCCTTATCATCACCGGCAAAATCATTAACATTACCTAATTGCTCTATCACATTTGCCACGTGGACTTTGGTGATAACGCCATCAGAGATTGTATTAATCTGCTCCTCAAAAACCTCGCCTATTCTCATCTCAAAATCATTGACAATCTCTTCAAAATTCTCGGGCGAAATTGCTCTGAAATACTCTTTCAGATTGCTTAAATAGGTGTGGAGAATATTATAGCCATCCTCGCTTATAACGAAATTGCGGCCACCTAAATTTATATTAATAGTCTTATCCATATTGCTAATCTTTTTCTATTCAAATTTCACACTTCCGCTACCATCTTTTATATGATTAACGGTATTTGCAATCTCATTCCATGCAGTCTCGATTTGAGCCAGCATTTTACACCCATCATCAGTAAGACGATAGTACTTACGTGGTGGTCCCTGCGTGGACTCCTGCCATTCATACGCCAATATTCCGTCGTTCTTCAATCGAGTCAACAATGGATAGAGTGTACCCTCGACCACAATCAACTTTGCCTCTTTTAATCGGTTTAAAATATCCGAGACATAGAGACTCTCCTTGTGTAGAAGCAACAGAACGCAATACTCAAGCATTCCCTTTCGCATTTGCGATTTCACGTTCTCAGCATCCATAACTTTGTAAATTTTAAATGATTAACAAAATTAAATCCAACTATCTGCGCATAATAGTCGCTAATTTCAGCAGCAAAGTTAATACTTTTATAGTACTTTGCAATACATAGTACCTAAATTTTACAAAGTATTGTAGATTTTTTCTAAAGAGAGGTAATGTATTATTGATTTTATATCGGAAAAGGGGGAAAGAATAAAAAAATCAGAAAAGACTTGCAAGAATCGAAATAAAAGTATACCTTTGCAGTCGCAAATGGTTCCGTAGCTCAGCTGGATAGAGCAACGCCCTTCTAAGGCGTGGGCCGAGCGTTCGAATCGCTCCGGAATCACTGCTTCCAAAATCCCGATAGCTCAAAAGGTTATTGGGATTTTTTTATTGGCACACTAACTCCTAACTAATCACTGGTCGCTATTCCAAATTCGGAAACACTTCGTCTTTACGCAAAATCGGCGGCGGTTA
>JAGBFU010000058.1 GCA_017936285.1 Marinifilaceae bacterium
AAATACCGGTAATGGTTCTGAACTCTCTGTTCTTCTTTTGCACAAGAATCTCATCAAAGTGGCTGGCAACCATCCTGACACGTTCCGGATCACCAACAACCACAATGTTATCGGCAATATCATAAGGAGTTAGGTGGAGATGAAATATTGACCCATCTCCATTTATTATCAATTCAGAATCTCCAATTCTATCCATTAACCTGATACAAATAATTAGTCACAACTAATACAAAAATAGTCTAAATATTACAGAGTACAAGAGATTTAAGAAAGTTTAATATCACTATTTTGTATTTGTATAAACTGATAGTATCAATGCAACAACCTCGGAGTAGTTGGTTATACCTTGTGGAATATTGTTTATCTTCAGATATGTGTTGTGGGCAACGTTCTGAACACTGTTTGCGCGTTCTACTTTCAAGGAGTTCCAGTGATTGCGTTCCTCCTTGTAAAGATCCATAATCTCAGGCTTAATCTGCTTGAACAGAATTCGGTATGTTGAGTCATTTACACTCTTTCTATAATTATTTAAAATATATGGCATAACCTGAAAGTAGCCACTGAATCTGGTAGCTCTATCCTGGCTTGAGGTTGTTACCAGATAGGCATACAAGTTGGCTTCGGCTTCACTTGTAATACCCAGTAAATGCGCTGTTTCATGTGCCATAGTAAACGGCTCTTCAACAGGTAGAAGATATGAGTTATGGTGAACCTCGGCCAATAAAGGACCATAGTAACCGGTTACTCCTACAGCTGCATATATTCGTGGGAATAGCATCTCTTTTGTGGAAAAGTTTTCAGGTAAAGTTGGTAGGTTGTATTTGGAGCATATTGTATCATATAATGAATAAACCTCTATTCGCAATTCATTTCCGGTCATATATCTATTTTCGGAACTATATGTTGAGTTCAATGAGTCACAGAATTTATGAACAAAAGTATCATATTGAAGAGAGTCATACTTAGCCTTCTCTATTGAACTCCTTTCATAAAAATCTTTACCAAAATAGTTTATCCCCCAACCAAAGTAGAACCATATATATATCCACATCAATGATAGGAGAATAGTTTTTAAATATCCTGATCTATATCTGCGGAACCATATAAAGCATATTCCTGAGGCTAATAATAAGATTGCAGCGACAACCAAAACATCATATATAGAAAAGGGCAGTACACCGCTTATGTTGTGTAGCAATTTAAATAGTACCGGGTATATATGGTCAGTGTAGAGGTCTGTTAAGAATGTAACCCTTTTGAATAGTTCAACGATACCTATCAATAAAATGGCAATGATAAACTTCTTATACTTTAACACTTTACCCATACTCCCTTTATCAAGTTATAAAGCCTGCATTCTGTTTGAATCCAACTTCAAAAATATAAATATCAGAATTGTAAATGCCCACAACGAGGATCCTCCATAACTAAAGAAGGGGAGTGGAATTCCAATTACGGGTGTCAGACCGATTGTCATTCCAATATTGATTGTCAAGTGAAAGAAGAGTATTCCGGCAACCCCCAATCCATATATTCTTGAGAAGGCAGAACGCTGTCTTTCAGCTAATGCAATAATTCTCATAATAAGAGCACTCATCAGAAGTATAACTAATGAGGAACCTAAGAATCCCCACTCTTCACCAACTGTACAAAATATAAAATCGGTCTCCTGTTCAGGAACAAATTCATATTTTGTTTGAGTACCATTTAAAAAACCCTTACCGGTCAGACCTCCTGAACCTATAGCAATCTGAGATTGATTGACATTATATCCAATGTTTTTAGGGTCATCAATTTTTCCAAGAACCAAATTGATTCTATCTTGTTGGTGTTGTGGTAATTTAGGGAAGATATAACTTACACCATAACTTCCTCCTATTGCCATCCAACTCAATAGAAGAATTGGAATAACCTTTTTGATATGTTTTTTTAAATAGTATATAATTCCACCAATAGTAATTACAAGATATGATGATAACAGAATGTGATAGGATTCTATCTCCATATTCAAAAAGTAGGTAACGCCATATACCGATGCATAGAGTGCAATCAATATAGCCAAGGCTATGAATACCTCATAGAAGTGTTGTCTGTAATAAATTAAGGCAACAAAGGTTCCAAATATTATGATTGACAAAACTGCTGTTGCAGGGTACATCAAGGTAAAGATAAATATAACTATAGTTGCAATTAGCAGTATTGGCAATATTTGTGGCAATCCTTCACGATACATGACCAATATAAAGGATGAATACACTAATGCCGATCCTGTATCATTCTGCAGAATAATGAGTAGAGCCGGAATGGCTAAAATAGTCACAGCTTTAAAAAAATCAATAACTTTGGTTATTTTAAATCCAGGTTTACCCATTATCTTAGCCATTGCCAAACAGGTAGTTATCTTGGCGAACTCTGCCGGTTGGATTCTTATCGAACCTATATCAAACCATGCCCTCGCTCCGTTTACCTCTGTACCTATTTTTAGAACCAGTACGAGCACTCCAAGCATTAAAATATATAGTGGTATGGCAAACATTGTAAAGAACTTACTATCCATCAATAGTATAACAAATCCAATTACACCGGCAATACCCATCCATAACAACTGCTTGCCATAACGTTGGGATATATCGAATATACTACTATGAGTTTCATCATATACAGCAGCATATATGCTTATCCAGCCCATAAAGATCAATGCTACATAGATCAATACAGTTAGCCAGTCCAGATGTTCAAATAACTTTGTTTGTCTATATCCTCGTTGCAACATAGTGATAGCAAAAATACTTTTAAACAGCTTACAAATAATCAATCATAAATAAGTGATGATTCCATAATTCTTTTCTCAACAGCTTTCTTCTTCTCTGAGATTTCGCCTTTTAGGTATTTCTCAAGAATCAATCCCCCTATAGGTACTGCATAAGTTGCTCCAAAACCGCCATTTTCGATGTATATCGCCATTGCAATTTTGGGATTCTCACGTGGAGCAAATACCATAAATATGGAGTGATCCTCTCCATGTGGATTCTGAGCAGTTCCTGTTTTGCCACATACTACAACAGAATCTACCATTGCACCTTTTGCAGTTCCACCTTTAATAGCCTGCTCCATACCATCGATTACAATATCGAAATATCTCTTTTGAATATCTATATCATGTTTTTCATAAGCAATGGTAGAGTCTCCGATTGAGCGCACTATGTGCGGGGTTATGTAATGACCTCTATTCGCAATGCAACACGCCATATTGGCAATTTGTAATGGATTCATCAAAATCTCTCCCTGACCGATAGAAATAGATGATATATAACTCCATCTCCATTTTTTTGTTCTGAAACGTTTGTCAAAAAATTCGGCTGTCGGAATTAAACCTGCCGTTGCTGAAGGGAATTCCGGAGCAATTTTCTGTCCTAAACCAAATTGTAATGTATAGGAACGCCAATTGATATAGGCCTCTCTGACATTTTCAAATTTCGACGACTCAAGAATACGTCTCCAGTTCTGAACATACCATGGATTGCACGAGTGTTGGATAGATCCTCTTAAATCAAGGGGAGAGGCATGTTGATGACATCCCATTGATATTGCACCAAAGTTCCATCCTGCACGACATTGAAATTTAGAGTCAGGGGTAATTACTCCCAATTCCAATCCAATTAATGCCTGCAAAGTTTTAAATGTAGAACCGGGAGGGTAGGTAGATTGAATCGTTCTGTCAAAGAGTGGTAGATTTTTGTCTTTCTGCAGCATTCCATAATTCTTTCCACGCTCCAGACCAACCATAAGTGCCGGATCATATCCCGGACTTGATACCTTTAATATAATCTCGCCTGTTGCAGGTTCAATAGCAATAATTCCTCCTCGTTTATTCTGCATCAATTGGTATGCATACTCCTGCAATTCGGAATCCATGGTTGTCGTGATGTTATCACCCATCTGTGAAGCAATGTCATACTCTCCATCGGCATACGAACCTTTTACCTGATTATATTTATCTACCAAAAGATAACGATATCCTTTAGAACCACGCAGATGTTTCTCATATGCTTTCTCCAATCCGGTAATACCTACATAGTCTCCAGAAGCGTAGTATTTTGAAGTATCCTTGTCTATTGTACTCTGGGAAACCTCGCCCACATATCCAAACACGTCAGCGGAGTGATTCAGGTTATAGGAACGCAGGGTTCTTGTTTGAACTTCAAAACCTGCATACTTGTGTAGCTTTTCCTGTAAAATGGCATATTTATCAGATGTGATTTGTGATACCACAACTGATGCTCTGCTTCTTGAATATTTTCGGCACTTTTCAAATGACTTTTTAAAAGTCTCAAGTTCGACACCTAAAATATTAACTAACTCCAATGTATCGAAGGTTCCCTTCACCTCACGCGGCGTAACTAACAAATCATATGCCGGTTGATTCTCAACCATGATTACACCATTTCTGTCAAGCATCATGCCACGAGGAGGATAGACGGTCTGTTTACGTTTGGAGTTTCCGTCCGCCTTGATTTTATATTCATCTGTCAGAACCTGCATACAGAAGAGTCTGACAATATATATAAATGCAGTTAGAACAATTACTGCATAAATGACAAACTTTCTATGATTATAATAATTACTCATGCTTGCTACTTGAACGTATAGCTGTAAAATAATATAATATCATTATTATGAACGAGGCTACAGCACTGCAGATAATTCTCAGCAAAGTAAGACCGAATCCTCGAAACGAAAATGCCTCCAACATAATCAAGATAAAAAAGTAGATTGCAGACGATAGAGCAACATACTTTATCAGCCATGAGTTATTATTGGAACGTAATGCAGTTCTAATGGGGTTGTTCTGTCTAATACTGACAATCCCCAAGATTGCAGGTCGTAAATAGGCCAATAGAGTTGTTGCTGCAATATGAATACCCATAGTATCGTTAGCCCAATCTACAATAGCTCCCATTGCAAAGCCCAATAGCATTACTATAGTGTCATTTACATCGTCCGGAGCTAAAATTATAGCCAGCACATATATGTTCAGGTATAGGTAAGAGGATATCTGAATATTATCCAACAATATAAGCTGGACTATTAGCAGAGCTAGAATATGTATA